>NZ_JAQT01000021.1:0-58956 GCF_000524295.1 Shuttleworthella sp. MSX8B | reverse complement strand
GGAAAACTTTTTTGTTTTTCAATTGTCTACTTGACGGGATGCACACCATACACAGGGGTTTGAGGCGCTTTATATCAACACATTTTGTCCACCCTCAAAGTTCCCTGAAAAAAGATTGAACCCCTACAAGCCCTTTATTTACAAGGGCTTGTAGGGGTTTTCATCAACACATTTTGTCCTATAACTCAAATCAGAGCCTGCTTGCTTTTTCGCGACAAGCGCAGATGATAGAGCTAGAGTGACAGGACAATCTCTGGTCGACTTTTAACGAGCGAATCATATAATGAGACTATAATGACACAGGCCCTTGGAAGGGGGAGTTTATATGAATCGAGAATTCTCGGATGCGATTGAAGCCTCACCGATCATTGCCGCCATCAAGGATGATGACGGTCTGTCCCACTGCCTTGCCACAGACAGCCGGATTATCTTTATTCTCTATGGAGATCTGATCTCCATCCCCCGCATTGTCGCCCAAATCAAGGAGGCCGGTAAGATGGCCATGGTTCACATCGATCTGATCCATGGGCTTCAGGCCAAAGAAATTGCCGTAGACTTCATCAAGACCTATACAGACGCGGATGGGATTATCTCCACTAAGGCAAATCTCATCTCCCATGCCAGAGAGCTGGGGCTGGCAACCGTCATGCGCTTCTTCCTGATCGACTCCATGGCCTATGATTCCATTCTCCGCCAGCTCCCCACCGCCAGACCGGATGTCATCGAAATTCTCCCGGGCCCCATGCCCAAGCTGATCAGCAGGATCAAGAGCCAGATCAAACTCCCTCTCATCTGCGGAGGACTGGTCTCAGATAAAGAGGATGTCGTCTCCATCCTGTCCGCCGGGGCGGACGCCATCTCTTCAACCAGAGAGGCCGTCTGGTTCTTATAGAAATTCTCCCGGGTCCTATGCCCACGCCGATCAGCAGGATCAAGAGCAAAATCAAGCTCCCTCTGCAGTACGTACAATTTACTCCTCCCGGCGAAAGAGATTCTTCATTCGCTCCATCCGCTCTTCCGTCGGGTCACTGTTTTCGAAAATGACTGAGCCCAGTTCCTTACTCTCCGTCTCTAAATCTTCAAGCCGAATCCGCCGCAGAAGCTCTCTCGCTGTCCCGGCCGCCCCATCATAGATCTTGACCGAATCTCCCATCAGCTCCTGAACCTGTTTGCGCACAAAGGGATAGTGGGTACAGCCCAGAACAACTGCGTCCACATCACGATAGGGCGCAAGAAGCTCCTCCAGAAAATGCATCAGCTCCGGTGTCTGGTCTCTCCCCTCCTCGACGAACTCCATGAGCCCCGGGCAGGACAGGGTCTCTATCTCAGCTACATGGCGAAAGCGCTCACAGAGCAGGTGGAGCTTTCCCAGACGAACCGTCATCGGCGTCGCCATGACTAAGACCTTCCCACCCGGATTCTCCATACAGGCAGGCTTAACCGCAGGCTCAATTCCCACGATCGGAAAATTCGGGTACATCTCTCTTAGCTTGCGAACCGCTGCGGAAGTCGCTGTGTTGCAGGCCACTGCGACAGCCTTGCATCCCCGATTCATCAGATGCTGAATATTTCTGATCGTCAGTTCCTGAATCTCCGGAAGCTCCCGCGTGCCATAAGGCGCATTCTTCGAATCGCCGAAATAGAGAAAGTCCTCCCTGGGCATGAGCTTGACCAGTTCCCTTAAGACGCTGATCCCCCCCATCCCCGAATCAAAGACTGCAATTGGCGCATTTTTCTCTCGAACCATAACATCTCCATCCGCACAGAAGCGTCTCTGTTTTAATGATCCATCAAGAAGACGCTCTTCGCACCTGACACCTGCAAGAAAAAGGCGCATCTCCCTGTGTCAGAAGATACGCCATGAGAGCGGGTGATGGGAATCGAACCCACGTATCCAGCTTGGAAGGCTGGTGTTCTACCATTGAACTACACCCGCATGTGCCCAGTTCCGGAATCGAACCAGAGACACGCGGATTTTCAGTCCGCTGCTCTACCAACTGAGCTAACTGGGCCCTGTGCTTGGCACATGCTCCATATTGTATGAGATGACTGACCCGGTGTCAATCAAAAGGGAACGGTTCCATTCTCAGCGGGCATACGGCTGGGATGGCAGGTCAGGTAGATCAGCTGGCGCCGGCCGGCGATCTGTCCGAGAAAGGCCAGCGCTCTTTTCACCTTGTCCTGATCAAGATTATTGAAGGGGTCATCTAAAATCACCATGGGCTGGTCCTTGGAGAAAATTGTGTCAACCAGGGCAAAACGCGCGGCAAGGGCAATCAGATCATGATAGCCTGCGGAGAGGAATTCTCCCCGCTTCTGCTGTTCCTTGTAGATCAACTTTGGATTCAGATCAATGTCCAGGGTGAAGCGCTCCGGCCGCTCTGCCATAGCCCTGCCTCCCAGGATCTCGAGATAGCCCTGCATATTGTCCTGCAGGGGACCCATATAGCGGGCCAGATAAGATTCTCTGGCCCTGTTCAGGTAATCTCTTGTCAGCTCCAGGATGCGGACATTATCCAGCATTACCGTCTCCTGCTCTCTTAAGTCGCGGGCCTCATCTCCGGCCTCCTCATAATCCTGCAGTTCCTCCAGCAGATTGGTCCAGTCATCCTTCAGCTCACTGATAACCTGAGTCAGTTCGACCACTGACGCGTCCAAAAGAGCCTGTTCTCTCTGCATCTCTTCTACGGACTGCCCTTCGCTGACTTGTATCACTTCCCCCTCTTCCTCGCTCACCTCCTTGCGCAGCTCTTCCACGCGATCGGTGAGGTCTGCCAGGCGGTCCATATTGCGGCGGATCTGGGCGATGCGCTCATGCCGGCTCTTCTCTGTCAGGGGGTAATCCGCCAGAAAATCACCGATAGATTTGCGCCATCCCATCACCTGTTCCTCCAGATTCTCCACCTGTCCCCTGGCAGTCACATAATCCCGGTAGGCCTGGGCATCCTCCTGAAGTCGCTGCAGCAGAGCCTCTTCATTAAATTCATGGTAGAGATCCATTTCATAAGAATCCGCATAGGGCTGCAGCTGCGTATAGAGCCGCATGGAGGCATTGGCCAGCTCCTCCACGGCCCCGGCCGAATTATCGATGGCCCTGGCCTCCGCGGCCGTCAATCGGTCAAAATTCTCCTTCTTGATCCGAATCTCGGTCAGATGCTGCTGCATGCTTTGCTCGTCCTCCGGAAAGAGAGACAGAAAATCAATGCAGATCTTGCGTGAGGCATCCCTTCGTTTGACTGCTTCCTGCCTCTCCTCCCTGGCCTGCTCAATCTCCTGATCCAAATCAGACAAAACCTGCTGATAAGCGCTCTGCCGTCTCCTCTGACCGCTGAAGCCGCCAACTGCGACGACAACTGCCGCCCCTACAAACACAAGCCCTAAGATCTGGCGGAGGAAGCCTCCATCGGATGCGTAGAGCGTCAAAAAGGCCCCCCCTCCCAGGACCAGAACCAGAGCAATCAGGCCTGTAACCAGGCTGAGACCGAAGCCCGACTCCGAGTGTCGATCCGCAATCTTCTCCTCTCTGCTCCGCTCCAGCTCCTCCGACTGTTTCGTCAACTCGCTGACCCGGCCGGTGCAGCTTGCAAGATTGTTGATTTCGCTGGAAATCAGATCCAGCTCCTCACGGCTGGGGTTCTTGACCAAAAAGTATTCGCGCAGCTCTGCCAATTGTTCCCGATCTTCCTCCGACATGACGGCATAGGACTGCTGTATGCGCAAGTCTTTCAGGTGTGCCGCCTCCCGGCTCCATGCCGCGAACTGCCCCGGCGTCGGTATTTCCTCCGGAAAGAGCTTCATGAGGTCCGTGACGTAAGCCTCCTTCGGCACTTTCGCCCGCAGCTCCTCCAGTTCCTTCCCCCGCACAGCCAGCTGGTGATCCGCATCCGTGACCTCTTCCATGGTCTCCGGACTTGGAATCCCCTTTGCAAAAAAGGTCTGATATTTCTCCAGCTCCTTCTCACTCTCTGCCAGCTGCTGCCGCTTCTGACGGAAAGCTCCCAGGGCCTGCTCTCTTTTTACCTGCTCTGTCACTCTGTCATTTAAGGCCTTCTTCTGTTCCTCCAGCTGATGCAGCTGACTCTTCTTCTCAAGCAGCCTCCCCTCAGCGGCGCGGGCAGCCTCCTGGGTCGCGGGAATCCGATCCGCCAGTTCCTGCTTGAGAGAGATCTTTTGCTGGAGAAGGCGCAGTCTGCCGGTATTGGTCTTGGAATTGCGATTGTAATCCCGGATCTGATTTTCGATACTGGCGATCGCCTCCTCGAAATGTGTGACGTCATCCCGGTTCACGCGGCTTCCCCTGCCCATATGCGCGTTCATCGAATCTGTAATTCCGGTATCCAGGGCATTTTGCGGGACGAAAATAGATTTCTCGAAGGATTCCCGGTCAACGGAAAAAAGCTCCTCCCCGATCTGATCGGAAAAATCGCTGGATTGCTGATTGGTGGAGAGATCAATCAAAGAAAAGCGGTCTGACTTGTCCGTGCGACCGAAGCTGCGCTCGATTCGGTACTCCTTTCCCCCCGTCGCAAAGACCAGGGATCCCCCGTAGCTTCCCCCGTCCCAGGGCTCATACTTCTGCCTCTCATGCAGTGTCTTCGTCCCCTTGGAATATTCCATCCCATAGAACATAGCCTTGAGGAAAACGCAAAATGTCGTCTTCCCCCAGCCATTTTCTTCCAGAATCGCATTGAGACCGGGCTTAAATATGAAGTTTCGATCCCGGATGGTTCCAAACCCGGCAATATAACAGGAAATCAACCTCATTCTTCAAGCTCCTCTCCGATCAACGCTTTCATTCCAAGGCGGGTTACCCTCTCCTTATCCTCCTCTGACAGGTCGCTCTTTCGCATGAGGCGGACAAACTCCCCCTTAATGGTGCGGTCATTGAGGTAGGATTCGAAATCAATCTGCGTTCTGGTCTGATCCACGGCCTTGATGAAAAAAAAGCGACTGACAAAACGCCTCAGGACCCGGTCCGTATCCAGCTCCAGATCCATACTGATATGACCGGTGAAGACCAGCTTGACCAGATCCTTCTCCGGGATATTCCTCAGGGCCCTGTCACTCTTGGACATAACCTGCAGCATGCTGTCCTCAGGCGCCAGCTCCACCACAATCTCATGCAGTTGCCTTCTGGCAAATGGAATAAAATCGCTCGTCAGTTTCCCATCCGAGATCTCAATGAGGACAAAGCCCTTGGGGCCGCACTCGTCAAAGCCTCTGCCCTCCAGGCAACCGCTGTAGCAGTAAATGCCGCGCTCATCCAGTTGTCCCTGACGAAAGCTGTGAATGTGCCCCAGCGCCAGATAGTCAATTCCCTTGCCCCGATAGGCCGGAAGAAGGACCTCCTCGGCAGGATTGGTCCCCTGATAGTCCTGGGTCTGTCCATGGAGCATAACGATATTGATCTTCCCGGGATCTAACTCCAGACGCGCTGGCATCGATCTGACATTTTCTGCGGACAGCTCTGCTCCGCTGATGACCAGATCTCCATATTCATAGCTTCTCCAGCCCTTGTCCGTAAAGATCTTAAGATTGGCCGGGATCTCCTCTTCATCCAGGCCTGCCAGGAAATCTGAATTGTCGTGGTTGCCCCGCAGATAGAAAAAATCAATATCGGGATGTGACTCCATCGGCTCCAGCACCCGGTTGCGTACGGCCCGCCGCAGATGCGCCCGGTCAAACATGTCCCCCGCGATCAGAATGGCTCGCGCCCCCTCTTTTTCGGCATAGTCCACCATGCCCTCATAAGAGGCAAAGAGCTCCTCTCTCCTCTGCCTGGCCTTCTCGCTGTCTAAATTGGTCTCCATCCTGGAATCCAGGTGGAGGTCTGAACAATGAATGATCTTCATAAAAAGTTCCCGGCACTGCCCGCCACATCAGTTCTTCGGTAAAGATATCCTATTTTAGCATAAGAGAGCAGACTGTGTTTATATCACGGTCCCGGCACTGCGTTTGAATTGCATCCCCGGTACTGTGCTTGAATCATGGTCCCGGCTCCCGGCGTGAATATCTTGCCGAAAATCTTACCGTGAAAATCCCTGAAGAATCCCTGACTTCCCCAACGAAACGAAAAACACACGCGCTACACGCCTTCCACAGTCATAGACGAGAGAAAAGCTGACCGCCTCCTGTCACACCTGCCCCGCGGCATAAATGTGAAACAAAACGGTCAGCTCTCCCTCTCCGGAATCTCAGCTGCTTTAGCTTCTGCCTGCCAATTTCCTCTCACTCCCCGAATACATCTGTGTACTCTCTGGCAAATTTGGCGATCCCGGCATCCGTCAGCGGATGACAAACCATCTGCATCAGAACCTTATAGGGCACCGTGGCGATATCCGCCCCCAGCAGAGCGCAGTCATGAACATGCATCGGTGTGCGAATCGACGCGGCGATGACCTGCGTCGCATAGCTGTAATTCTCGAAGATGGTCTGTATGTCTTCGATCAGGCGGACGCCCGGCTCGGAGATATCATCTAACCTCCCCAGGAAGGGGGAGACATAGGCCGCCCCTGCCTCGGCAGCTAAAAGAGCCTGGTTCGCCGTAAAGATCAGGGTACAATTGGTCGCAATCCCCTCGGAGGACAGGACACGGATCGCCTTAAGTCCCTCTGCCGTCATAGGAATCTTGACCACCATATTCTTATGAATCGCAGCAATCTCTCTGCCTTCTTGGATCATTCCCTCCGCATCCGTGGTCGTGGCCTTGACCTCACCGGAAATCGGCCCGTCCACGATCCCGCAGATCTCCCGCAGGGTTTCTCTGTAGTCCCTGCCCTCTTTGGCGATCAGAGAGGGGTTAGTCGTGACTCCGTGGATGATTCCCATTTCCTCAGCTCTTCTGATCTCGTCTACATTGGCGGTGTCGATAAAGAATTTCATGATCCCTCCTTTTACATGTCTTCTCCAGGGGTGAAGTTTGCTCGCATATTCCCCCTCAGGCACGGCATATGATTCTCCCCAGAACTCTCTTTGCTGCCTTGCTCCCTCGGATAAATCTCTGTCTGTGCATAATCCTGCCTGATCCTATTTTACCGCAGGCTTCATCCTGTATGCGAAGGGATTTTCTCCCGGATATGGGAGGTCTTTGGGATGATTATAATCCACTTCTCCGGCTGCAAGACCAAGATAGCGAAAGGCGGCAAAGAGCTCCCTGCCATAGTGGCCGAAGGCCACTGCCCCATGATGGGGATAGTTCTTGCCAATCAGAACATTGCGGTAGAAACGGCCCATTTCCTCAATGGCAAATACACCGATGCCGCCGAAGGATCTGGTGGCTATGGGGAGAACCTCTCCCTGAGCCACATAGGCTCTGAGCTTGTTGTCAGCTGTGGACTGCAAGCGGTAGAAGGTGATGTCTCCCGGCATGATATCCCCCTCAATGGTTCCGTCACACCACTCTTTTGGATGTGTGGACGCCATAATCCTCTGATAGGACAGATGGGGATTCACGACACGGGTCGAGCAGGTGTTGCCGCAGTGGAAGCCCATGAAGGTATCCGTATGCCGGTAGTCGAACTTGCCCTCAATGGACTCCCTGTACATATCCTTGGGGACAGAATTGTTGATATCGAGAAGAGTCACCTCCTGTTGGCTGACGCAAAGGCCGATATACTCGGACAGGGTTCCGTAAATGTCCACTTCGCAGGAGACGGGAATTCCCTGCCGCATAAGCCGGCTGTTGACATAGCAGGGGACGAAGCGAAACATATCTTGAAAGGCCGGCCAGCACTTGGTAGTTAAAGCGACAAACTCCCGGTAGCCCCTGTGATCATTAACCCAGTCTAAGAGGGTCAGCTCGTACTGAGCCAGCCTGGCCAGCATCTCGGGCTTCTGATCAGACCGGTAACCCATCTCCCGCGCCATATCGTCAGAGACGGACGCGATGCGCTGATCTCCCTCATGCTTTAAGAAGGCCTCGTAGAGATCCAGCTCTGACTCCTCTTCGATCTCGACGCCCAGATTATAGAGCTGCTTGATAGGAGCATTGCAGGCCAGGAAATTAGCCGGGCGGGGCCCGAAGGAGATAATCTTCAGATGCTCCAGTCCGTACTTGACGCGGGCAACAGGCAGAAAGTCATGAATCATGTCCGCGCAGTCCCCGGCATCTCCCACGGGATAATCGGGGATATAGGCCCGGATATTCCGCAGAGCCAGATTGTAAGAAGCATTGAGCATGCCGCAGTATGCGTCCCCCCGCCCGGATTCCATCAGCCGGTCCTGGGATTCCTCCGCGGCCGCGCAAAACATCACAGGTCCGTCGAAATGCCTGGCCAGAAGGGTCTCGGAAATCTCCGGCCCAAAATTGCCCAGATAGACGCAGAGGGCATTACAGCCATGTACCTTGACGTCATCTAAGGCCTTGACCATGTCGGTCTCGGATTCCACGATGGTGATCGGACACTCGTAAATGTCCTCCGCGTCATATTTCGTCGCATAGGCCTTTGCCAGAGCCCTGCGCCGGTTGACTGCCAGGGGCGCCGGAAAACAGTCACGGCTGACTGCTACCAGTCCCAGCTTGATCTTCGGAATGTTGTTCATCGTCTTCTCTCCTTTGCTTGACTGACCGCGCGCCTGCCTCAGTGGCCGCATGCCGTTTTCACACGGCGGGCCAGGCGCCCGTCCTACCATAGATGTCTTATCCTGTTAACAACTCATTTATCACAACTCATTTATCCCACAAGTGCCCGAAAGGTCCCCTTCAAGGCGGGATAAATCCCGGAGAATTTTTCATACTGCCTCTGGTACTTAGCCGCCAGATCCGGATCCGGCGCAATGGTCTTCTTAACTCTGACAATGGCACGGGCCGCCTCTTTGGGGTCAGGATATTCTCCGCAGGCGACAGCCGCCAGCATGGCCGCGCCGAGTGACGGCCCTTCTTCCGTCTCCAGAAGGTCTAATTTGAGGTTTAAAACATTGGCCAGGATCTTCTGCCAGAGACCGGATTTCGCTCCTCCGCCCACAAGCCTTGAGCGGTCGATGACCATCCCCTGTTTCCTCGCCGTCTCCAGCATGTCCCTGCAGGCAAAGGCCACTCCCTCCAGAACTGCCTGGGTCAAGTCTGCCTGTCCGCTATCCATGGTCATACCCACAAAACAGGCTCTGGCATAGGGATCATTGAGAGGGGAGCGCTCCCCCATCAAATAGGGCAGATAGAAAACCGGATTCTCTCCCAGGCGCTTCTCGTCGACCCGACTCTGCACTCCGGCATAGTCAGTCTCTCCCAGAATCTCCTCCATCCACCACTTGTTGCAGGAGGCCGCCGAGAGCATGCAGCCCATCAGATGGTAACGGCCGGAAGCGTCACAAAAGGAGTGAAGAGCATTGCTTTCATCCAGGTGAAAATGGTCTGAAGAGATAAAAAGGGTACCGGATGTCCCCAGGGAGAGATTGCACTTTCCCTCTCCAACCGTTCCCGTGGCAAGAGCGGATGCTGCATTATCTCCGGCGCCCGCTGCCACTCTCACATTCTCGGACAGTCCCAACTCCTTTGCGATATCCGGCCTGATTTTCCCGATGCAGTCATAAGACTCATAGAGTCTTGGAAGCATGTTCTCCCTGATTCCGCAGATGGCAAGCATCTCTTTTGACCAGGTTCGGTTCCTCACATCCAAAAGGAGCGTGCCGGAAGCATCCGATACATCCGTCGCGTGAACACCGGTCATCCGATAGACCAGATAGTCCTTTGGCAGCATAATCCTGTGGATTCTGGCGAAGTTCTCCGGCTCGCGCTTCTTCATCCAGAGAATCTTCGGGGCGGTAAAGCCGGCGAAGGCAATGTTGCCCGTGTGCCCAGACAGAAAATCCCGGCCCACCTCCTCATTGAGATACTCCGTCTCCTCTGTGGTCCTGGAATCGTTCCAGAGAATCGCCGGTCGAATCACCTGATCTTCACGGTCCAGAACGGCCAGCCCGTGCATCTGTCCGCCGAAGCTGATCCCGCCGACAAGTCCCCTGTCGTAATCCCGCAGCAGATCTCTGATCCCCTCTCTGGTCTGCTGCCACCAGTCCTCCGGCTTCTGCTCTGACCAGGATGGGCGGGGAAAGGAAATCGGATATTCACGGGACACCATATTGAGGATTCTGCCGTCTTCCTCCATGAGAAGAAGCTTGACCGCGGATGTCCCCAAATCAACTCCTATATAGTACATGGCTTTCTCTCTCTCATAATTCATAAATCGCGGAAAGCGTGCACGTGCACGATCTGTTTTTATCTTATGCCTCCTCGCCCCGATTCACAAGCAACATTTTTGCCAATATTTCCCTCTTCTTTTCTAGCATATTGCCCAATTCACTTTCCATCGCTCAATTTACTCCCCACCGCCCGATTCACCTCCCGTCGCTCAATTTACCTCCCATTGCCCAGTTTACCTCCCGTCGCTCAATTTACCTCCCATTGCCCAATTTACTTCCCATTACCCAATTTACTTCCCACCGCCCATTCACCTCCCGTCGCTCAATTTACTTCCCTCCGCCCGATTCATTCCCTATCTCCCAGGACTTCCCCTAGTTTTTCCAAGCCTTCCCAAGTTTATTTAAGATGGGAAGCGTGCACATGCACGCATTGACTTCTCTTCGACGTCGTGCAACAATGTACGCATAAGCACGGTGCACGGTCGATTATGGCGCGGTTGAATCGCGGTGCGCAGTCGAATTCAGATCAAATAAGAAAAAGAGGAAAGACACATGGCAACGATGAAGGAAATCGCAGAGCTCGCAGGGGTCTCCCGCGGAACTGTCGACCGGGTTTTAAACCGCAGGGGCTCTGTCAGCCCTCTGACCAAAAAGAAGATTCTTGAGATTGTGGAGATGTTAGACTACAAGCCCAATAAGGCCGGCATCGCCCTGTCCGTCCAAAAGAAGAGCCTGACCATCGGCGTCATCCTCTTTGGCGCGGGAAACGCCTTCTTTGACGATGTCATTGAAGGCGTTGAGAGCAAGCTGGGAGATCTGAGTATCTATGGAATTCATCTGATCACCAGGCGCATTCCCTTCGGCCTTGACGAGGAATTGGGCGCCATTGATCAGCTGCTGGCAGACGGAATCAACGGCCTGGTTCTCTCTCCCTACAACGACGACAGCATCCGGGCTAAGATTGACCGGCTCTGGGACGAGGGAATTCCTGTGGTAACTACAAATACCGACATTCCTGAGTCCCGGCGGATCGCCTATGTGGGATCAGACTTCTATAGCTGCGGGCAGACGGCTGCTGCCCTCTTCCACCGCTTTGCCCCCCGTCCGCTCAAACTAGCCATTGTCACCGGCTCTGACCGGATCCTCTGCCATAAAGATCGCATCCGCGGTTTTCTCGACTACTGCAGGGATCTCAAGCCCTCGATTGAGATTGCCGAAGTGATCGAAGCCCATGACGACGATTACGAGAGCTACGAGGCTGTGACGCAGCTCCTTGCCAGATATCCCGATTTAGACGGTCTCTACTACACTGCCAGCGGCATGTACGGGGGCTGCCGGGGACTCATGCATGCGCGCAAAATGCAGTCCTCTCCCGATGACTCCGATCTCTGCATTCGAAACAAGAAGGGAAACCCCTTCCTTGTGATTGGCTTTGACTCCGTCCCCTCCACCAGAGAAATGCTTCAAAAGGGACTGATCACCGCGACCATCACCCAGCAGCCCCAGCTGCAGGGTTCCCTCTCTGTCAGCATTCTTCAGGACTATCTGGTCAGCGGGAAGCTGCCCGACCGGGAAATTTATCACACGGAGTTATCTGTAAAATTAAGAGAAAATCTATGAATATATTCGCAATCAATGACAGACGATCAATGGTCTGTTCCCCAGTGACATAGCTTCAAAAACCCCAGGCTCAGATCAAATGCCAATTTTGCTTTCCGTTTTTTCTGGCCTGGATCATATAGAAACGCATGAAATGAATTCCTGTCATCACCGTCGTAACTGTCCCAATAACAATGACAAGGGTCGGTGTTCCCGACATGAGCAGAGCAAATATGGATCCCAGAGCAAATAATACCGCCTGTGTCATGCAGAAAGATTTCGTATAACGTAAATAATCTTTGTTGTAGCGTCCGTTGGCCAGAACAGCTGCTTGAAACATACCGATGCCTGCAAGGAAGAAAGCTGTCACAAATAAGTGGTTAGCGCTGGAATCAACCAAAAACCCCATAGAAACAGTCACCATAAACAATGAGATAAAAATAGGGTAGTGGCTGTAGATGAGGAAAAGGCCCTTGGTATTAGTTCTCTCATCAATGGCATGGTCAAACTGCGCGAAGTAAAAGAGAAAAAGCATAACCATCATAACAAAATAGAGGACGGACGAAAGAGAGATAGGGTCAGAGCCCCTACTGCTATACAAAAATAGTGGAAGTAGTCACTCCAATCCCTGGTCATCATGTTAGACATGAAGAGCATCATAGCCATATTGATAAACATGATGACATGCGTTTCCCTCTCTGAATTTTTCACACTGCCTTATAACAAATAGCAGACCTGAAACAACAGACTTAAAACCAGCCCCTGTCCTGTCCTGATTGTAACTTCTCAACTTGCTTGCTAAACTAATAGACAGATGAAGACTCTGTGTCTGCCCCGGAAAGGAGGCATCTATGTTCGACTATTCTGTCCTGTGTTCTGATGTTGACGCCGCGAAGAGAAATCAGGTTGTAAGTCTTCTCTCCGAGAACGACATCGGCTACAAGCTCACATCACAGATGCCCTTTCAGATGCGCGCCAAAGAAAGCGAAGACGGCGCGGCGGATCAAAAGGCCAGGCCATCTTCTGCCAGCCGGCAGGTTCGCTATACCATCTCTGTCAAGGAAAGAGACTTTGCTTACGCCCTTCAACTGATCAGAGACATTTAAATCCTCGTTATGATATTTGAATTCCCGTCGAGACATTTGAACTCTCTTCAGATCGCGGATCCCCAAACTCACAGCTTCTCAAAATGAAACTGACTCTTTTTACAGATCCTCAAAGTGAAAATGGCTCTTTCCCGACGCGTAATCGCCCACAATCTGTCCATGGCCGATCAGCTGGTACTTGTAGGTGACCAGACCCTCAAGCCCGACCGGCCCTCTGGCGTGAAGCTTGGACGTGGAGATTCCGACCTCCGCCCCAAAGCCATAGCGGAAGCCATCCGCGAAACGGGTGGAGCAGTTGCGATAGACGCCGGCAGAATCCACCATCTGCAGGAAGTAGTCTGCTGTCAGGTCATTTTCTGTCAGAATACAGTCGGTGTGGTGGCTTCCGAAGCGGTTGATATGGGCGCAGGCCTCCTTGACACCGTCCACCAGCTTAACAGAAGCGCACAGGGTCAGGTATTCGGTGGCATAACCGGTCTCAGTCAGATCCCTGATCTCTATGGCGGACTGCTTCTCCTTCGCGCGGGAGGTCTCTCCCTGCTCACGCAGGGCATTTTTCAGGCAGTCCTGCACCTCTTGATCTCCCCTCAGGACGACCCCCGCCTCTTTCATGGCAAAGGCAAACCGGGGAAGAAAGTCGGCCGCAATCGCCCGATCCAGCAGGATGGTCTCCACCGCATTGCAGGCGGCCGTGTACTGGGTCTTGGCGTCAAGCAGAATGGGAATGGCCCGGGACTGATCGGCATCCCTGTCCACATAGATATGGCAGATGCCGTCCGCATGCCCCATAACGGGAATTTTCGTGTGATCCATAATATAGCGGACAAACGCGTTGGATCCTCTCGGAATCAACAGATCCACATCTCTCTCACAGGTCAGAAGCTCATCGATCTCCGTATGGACCTCCGCCTGACGCAGCATGCCTGCCGGAAGCCCTGCTCCCGTCACTGCCTGATTGATGATCTCAAAGAGGATCCGATTACTTTTAGCGGTCTCCCTGCCCCCTTTTAAGATGGCGCAATTCCCCGACTTGATGCAAAGCGCGGAAATCTGAACCAGAGCATCCGGCCTGGCCTCAAAAATAACCCCGATCACTCCGATGGGCACCGTGATTCGATGCAGTTCCAATCCCCGATCCAATTGACGATCAAGAAGGTGAACCCCTGTGGGATCCGGAAGATCAATCAACTGCCTGATCCCGGCCAGGACATCCTCCAGCTTATCCTCACGAAAGGTAAGCCTCTTTAAGACCGCCGGCGCCACATCCTTTGCCTCCTCCAGGTCCCTGGCGTTCGCGTCGAAGATCTCTGCGGCATGCTCGCGAAGGGCAGCGGCAACTGCCTCCAGAGCCCGATTCCTCAGCTCGATGGAACTGGCTGCCACTGTCGGAGAGAGCATTTTCATCTGGTGTACATCTTCGCGAATCCCCATGGTTACTCCTCTCATACGTATTGAAAACTTTGGCCTATTCTACCACATTTCTTTTAAATCAAATGATTATCTCAAAAAATCCCCAGTTTACGGGCATTTCCGCAAGACAGCAGCTTGAATTTACTACCCATTTACTACTTACGGATTGAGCCTTGATATGCTTTGAAGCTCTTGCGGATAGACCAAACAGGCAGCGCACACCAGTATTGACCTACCATAGATTGAAAAATTTCATACAGCACCGTACAAGCGGCGTTTCCCACTCCCTACACAGGGAGAACAGGAACGCCGCTTTTTTCATGCCCTTGTTACGCAGTAGGGGCAGAAAAAGCCTTGCTACAAGCGGTTTTGCGGGCGCGTATCTGGCGCGGCAAGGGATTTATACCTTATCCCCCGAAACCGCGCTTCTACTGCGTAACAAATCCACAGCAAAAGGAGTGATTTACTATGGCAGTTTTCCGGGTGGAACGAAACAAGGGCTACACCGTAATGAGCAACCACCACCTACGCAACAAGGAGCTTTCCTTAAAGGCAAAGGGGCTGTTGTCGCAAATGCTGTCACTCCCCGAAGATTGGGACTACACCTTGAAAGGCTTATCCCTTATCAACCGGGAGAAGATAGACGCTATCCGCGAAGCCATACGGGAGCTTGAACGCGCCGGGTATATCGTCCGTTCAAGGGAGCGCGACGAGAAAGGACGCTTGCGGGGCGCGGACTATGTGATATTCGAGCAGCCGCAGCCGCCTACGCCGGATTTACCTACATTGGAAAATCCAACATTGGATAATCCAACACAGGAAAAACCAACATTGGAAAAACCTACGTTGGAAAATCCAACGCAATTAAATAAAGATATACAAAGAACTGACTTACCAAAAAAAGAAAAATCAAATACGGATTTATCAAGTACCCATTCCATTCCTATCCTTTCCCCTAACCCCTCACCTTGCGGGGAAGCGGCTACGCCGCCGGAACGGAAAGGAACGGAAGCGGCAGCACAGAGCGCAGTAGAGATATACCGGGAAATCATCAAGGACAATATCGACTACGACATTCTCAAACAGGACATGAGATTTGACGGTGACAGGCTTGACGAGATTGTAGACCTCATGCTTGAAACAGTATGCACCGCAAGGAAGCGGGTGCGGATTGCGGGGGACGACTACCCGGCAGAGCTTGTGAAGTCAAAGTTTATGAAGCTGGACGGCGAGCATATCCGCTTTGTGCTTGACTGTATGCGGGAGAACACAACCAAAATCCGCAACATCAAGCAATATCTGAAAGCAGCCCTTTTCAATGCCCCGTCCACTATCGGCAACTACTACACTTCCCTTGTCGCCCATGACATGGCAAGCGGCGCACTGGCACCGAAGAAGCCGCAGTACGGCGACCCGGACTATTATTCATTCAAACCGGGCGAAAGCCTGTAAACAACAAAAGGAGGATTTTTTATGGCACAGAGAACAGGAGCATTGGTATTTGACGAGCGCACCGACCGTTACGACATCCGCTTTGACCTCAACACTTACTACGGGGGCTTGCATTGCGGCGAGTGCTTTGACGTGTTCGTGCGGGGCAAGTGGAAGCCTACCCGGATTGAGTACGGCGACAACTGGTATCTTGTGGGTATCAGAGCCGAGGACTTGAACGGGCTGCGGGTGCGTATCTGACCGCCGCCCCATAAAGAAACGCGAAAGGAGGACGCGAGAAATTGCAGGACGAAGTAAACGAAAAGACCATAGCCCTTTACATCAAGACCGGGAAGCTGACCGCGCAGACGCTCCAAAAGGCAATGAAAGCCATTCTCTCAAAGGGCAAGAAAGAGCTTTCCAAACCGCCACAGGGCAAGCAGAGCTTAAAGCAGCTTATGAAGCAGAACGCGGGCGTTTCCAACATTGAGATTACAAAAGACAATATCAAGGCTTTTGAGAGTACCGCAAAAAAATATGGTATCGACTTTGCGCTGAAAAAGGACACGACGGAAACCCCGCCCCGTTACCTTGTTTTCTTCAAGGGGCGGGACGCGGACGCGCTGACCGCAGCCTTTAAGGAATTTTCCGCAAAGAAGCTGACACAGGATAGGAAGCCCTCAATCCGAAAGCTGCTCTCAACCCTTAAAGAAGCCGCACAGGGCAGAAACGCGGAACGGGCAAAAGTCAAGAACAAGGACAGGGAGGTATCGCTATGAAGCCGGAAATCAAGAAGCTGCTTATCCTCAATCTCCCGTATCTGCTCTTTGTGTGGCTCTTTGATAAAGTGGGTGCGGCTGTCCGGCTCTCCCCCGGCGCGGACGCGAGCGCAAAGCTGCTACATCTTGGGGACGGTTTTAGTGCCGCCTTTTCCAGTATCGCGCCGAGCTTCCACCCGGCAGATTTACTTATCGGCATTGCCGGGGCGGTCATTGTCCGGCTGATTATCTACGTCAAGGGCAAGAACGCGAAGAAGTACAGGAAAGGCATGGAGTACGGCAGCGCACGTTGGGGGACAGCCGAGGACATAAAGCCATACACAGACCCAGTATTTGAGAACAATATCCCCCTCACGCAGACGGAACGGCTTACCATGAACAGCCGCCCGAAGCAGCCGAAATATGCCCGCAACAAGAACATTCTTGTAATCGGCGGTTCCGGCAGCGGCAAGACAAGGTTTTTCGTCAAACCGTCGCTTATGCAAATGCACAGCAGCTATGTTGTCACAGACCCGAAAGGCACCGTCTTAATCGAGTGCGGGAAGCTCTTACAGCGGGGCGGCTACCAGATTAAAGTGCTGAATACGATTAACTTCAAGAAATCCATGAAATACAATCCCTTTGCCTATCTGCGGAGCGAAAAGGACATTTTGAAGTTGGTCAATACCATTATCGCCAACACAAAAGGCGACGGGGAGAAATCCGGCGAGGATTTTTGGGTGAAAGCGGAAAAGCTCTACTACACCGCGCTAATCGGCTATATCTGGTATGAAGCCCCGGACGAGGAAAAGAACTTCACGACGCTGCTTGAAATGATAAATGCGTCGGAAGCCCGCGAGGACGACGAGGACTTCCAGAACCCGGTTGACCTCATGTTTGAACGTCTGGAAGAAAAAGACCCGGAGCATTTCGCGGTCAAGCAGTACCGCAAATACAAACTTGCGGCGGGCAAAACGGCGAAGTCGATTTTAATTAGCTGCGGCGCGAGGTTAGCACCCTTTGACATCAAGGAGCTGCGCGAGCTTATGGAAACCGACGAAATGCAGCTTGACACCATAGGCGACAGAAAGACCGCCCTTTTCGTCATTATCAGCGACACAGACGACACCTTTAACTTTGTCGTGAGTATTCTCTACACACAGCTATTCAACTTGCTTTGCGACAAGGCAGATGATGAATACGGCGGGCGGCTTCCCGTCCATGTGCGCTGCCTGTTAGACGAGTTTGCGAATATCGGGCAGATACCGAAGTTTGAAAAGCTCATAGCCACCATAAGGAGCCGGGAAATATCCGCTTCAATCATCTTGCAGAGCCAGTCACAGCTAAAAGCCATTTACAAGGACAACGCCGATACCATAGTCGGCAACTGCGACACCACGCTTTTTCTTGGCGGCAAGGAGAAAACGACGCTCAAAGAAATATCGGAGATTTTAGGGAAAGAAACCATTGACAGCTTCAACACGTCCGAAACCAGAGGGCGGGAGCTTTCGCATGGGCTGAACTATCAGAAATTGGGAAAGCAGCTTATGACGGAAGATGAAATCGCGGTCATGGACGGAGGGAAATGTATCTTGCAGCTACGCGGGGTGCGCCCGTTCTTTTCGGACAAATTCGACATAACGAAGCACCCGAAATACAAGTACCTTTCCGACGCAGACCCGAAGAACGCCTTTGACATGGAGAAGCACTTGCGCCGCCGCCCCGCTATCGTCAAGCCCGATGAAGTCTTTGACTATTACGAGATTGACGCGGCAGATTTACAGGAGGACGCAGACAATGAATGAGCGTTCCCCAAAGGAGAAGCCGCGCCTTGTGCTGATTATGGGCGGGCGCATGGAGCAGCAGCGCGAGGAAGCGAAACGGCGGGCTGAAATCCGGGAATTTATCGCAGCTTGTGAACGGCTCTACGAAAAGAACCGCCAGAGAGAAAGGAGGGATTGCGATTAAAGGAAGAAATACAGGCTATGAGATACGCGCCCCTTGCGTCATGGAAATGTGGATAACAGGCTATTCCGCTATGGAAAACGCCATTCACAGCACATGGAAAAGCAAAGGGCAGCTTTCCCACGTCCTGCAAACAGCGTTTCCCACAGCTCCATAAGACAGCCAGTTACCCACATTCCCACAACGCCGACGACTACGGAAGCCCAACCTATCCTACCTGTCATTCAAAAAGAGATTTTTTAAGGAGCTGACCTAACATCAAGAACGTAAACACAGGCTACATGATACGCGCCCCCACTTTTCCGGCGCAGCACACAGCGGCAAGAGCCGCGCCCCTTACAACTGAATACCGCCGCGCCGCAGACACTTAGGCGGCGTGGGGAACCCGCCCAACCCGGCGGGCTTATGACCGCGGCAGTTATCAAAACTGACCGCCGTTTTTTATGCCCTTTTTCGGGCAGCCGCACACGCGGCAAGAAAGGAGAACTTTATGGCATTTTTTAATTCGGCAGTAGGCGTTTTGCAGACCCTTGTTGTAGCTCTGGGAGCCGGGCTTGGTATCTGGGGCGTGATTAACCTCATGGAGGGCTACGGCAACGACAATCCCGGCGCGAAAAGCCAGGGCATGAAGCAGCTCATGGCGGGCGGCGGTGTCGCCCTTATCGGCATGACCCTTGTACCGCTACTTTCCGGCTTGTTCGGTTAAGAAGCGCGGGTAAAGGCTTATGCAGAGCATACTTGACGCGATTAACGAATGGATAAAGGAAATCCTCATAGGAGCCATAAACGGTAATCTGTCAACTATGTTCGGGGACGTGAACGAGAAAGTCGGCACTATCGCCGCCGAGGTAGGGCAGACCCCGCAAGGGTGGAACGCGGGTATCTTCTCCATGATACGGACGTTATCGGAGAATGTAATCGTACCCATTGCGGGGCTTGTCATTACCTACGTCCTATGCTATGAGCTTATCAGCATGGTAACGGAAAAGAACAATATGCACGACGTTGACACTTCCATGTTCTTCAAGTGGGTGTTCAAGGCTTACGTCGCAGTCTACCTTGTGACGCATACCTTTGACATCACTATGGCGGTGTTCGATATGGCGCAGCACGTTGTTTCCGGCGCGGCGGGGGTTATCGGCGGCAGCACGAACATTGATGTTGCCGCCGCCCTTGCTTCCATGCAGAGCGGGCTTGACGCTATGGAAATCCCCGAACTGCTCTTACTTGTCATGGAAACAAGCCTTGTGAGCTTGTGCATGAAGATAATGTCCGTACTGATAACCGTTATCCTCTACGGGCGCATGATAGAAATTTACCTTTACTGTTCGGTATCGCCTATCCCGTTCGCAACAATGACTAACCGGGAATGGGGACAGATAGGGAACAACTACCTAAAATCCCTGTTCGCGCTTGGCTTTCAAGGCTTCCTCATAATGATATGCGTCGGCATTTACGCCGTACTGGTGAACAACATGATAATAGCGGACAATCTGCACAGCGCGATTTTCTCCCTTGCAGCCTATACCGTTATCCTCTGTTTCTCCCTGTTCAAATCCGGCGCACTGGCGAAGTCGATTTTCTCCGCGCATTAGCGGCGTGTCAAGGGCAGGGTGGAGATTTTCAGAGCGAAGCGGCGAAAATACTACCCGACCTTGACGCGGGAGAACCCCATAGAATAGGGACGGGCAAAGGGCATAGATTGACCTTTGCCTTGATTACCCCTATGGGAACTTACAGCAGCAAAAAAACCAGAGAAAGGAGGTTTCCACTTGGCGTATGTACCCGTACCCAAAGACTTATCCAAAGTCAAGACAAAAGTAGCTTTCAACCTTACCAAACGGCAGATTGTATGTTTCGCGGTAGCCCTCATTTTGGGCTTGCCGCTTTTCTTTCTGCTCAAAGACAGCACAGGCACAAGCCTTGCGTCTATGGCTATGATTGCCGTCATGCTGCCCTGTTTCCTCTTTGCCATGTATGAGAAGCATGGACAGCCCCTTGAAGTGGTGATAAAAAACATCATTCAGACAAAATTCATAGCCCCCAAAGAACGACCATACAGGACAGACAACCTTTATTCCGTCTTAGAACGGCAGAGAAAACTTGAAAAGGAGGTATCAGCGATTGCAAAAGGAAACACGAAGAAACAGCGCGGCGGGAAACGCACACGCAAAGGCTAACCCGCCCCGCAAGCTCACCCGCGCCGAGAAGAAGCAGATTGCGGAAATCATCAGACAGGCAAAGGGCGACGGGAAAGCGCATACCGCGCAGCAGACAATCCCCTATATCCAGATGTACCCGGACGGTATCTGCAAGGTTACGGAACGTAAATACTCAAAGACCGTCGCCTTTGAAGATATTAACTATCAGCTTGCACAGGCAGACGACAAGACCGCCATTTTTGAGAACTGGTGCGACTTCCTCAACTACTTTGACGCTTCCGTTTCGGTGCAGCTCTCTTTCATCAATCAAGGGACGCAGCGGGGCGAAGCGGAAAAGGCGGTCAATATCCCGGCACAGGACGACGCTTTCAACTCTATCCGCAGCGAATACGGGGATATGCTGCAAAACCAGCTTGCAAAGGGCAACAACGGGCTTGTCAAAGCAAAATACATCACCTTTGCCATTGAAGCCGACAGTCTGGGCGCGGCGAAATCCCGCCTTGCCCGTATCGAAACGGACGTACTTAACAATTTTAAGCTCTTGGGCGTAGCCGCCCGCCCCATGACAGGCTATGAACGGCTCAAAATGCTGCATGGCATTTTCCACCCGGAGTGCGGGCAGTTTGCCTTTGATTTTTCATGGCTTGCCCCGTCCGGGCTTTCCACAAAGGACTTTATCGCCCCGTCCTCTTTCCGTTTTGGCGAGGGGCGTTACTTCCGCATGGGGCGCAAAATCGGCGCGGTTTCATTCCTTGAAATCCTTGCCCCGGAATTAAACGACCGTATCTTATCGGATATTCTGGACTTGGAAACGGGCGTTATCGTCAATCTGCATATCCACAGTATCGACCAGACCGAAGCCATAAAGACAATCAAGCGGAAAATCACCGACCTTGACAAAATGAAAATCGAGGAACAGAAAAAGGCGGTACGCAGCGGCTATGACATGGATATTATACCGTCCGACCTTGCCACTTTCGGCAGCGAAGCGAAGAACCTCTTACAGGACTTGCAGAGCCGCAACGAGCGTATGTTTCTGCTCACGTTCCTTGTGGTGAACATGGCAGACACAAAAAGGAAACTGGAAAATGACGTGTTCGCGGCGGCGGGCATTGCACAGAAGAACAACTGCGCCCTCACCCGCCTTGACTACCAACAGGAAGCGGGGCTTATGTCCTCTGTACCGCTTGGGGAGAACCTTATCGCCATTCAAAGGGGGCTGACGACTTCAAGCACAGCTATCTTTATCCCCTTTATCACACAGGAGCTTTTCCAGACGGGCGCGGCTTTATACTACGGCTTGAACGCCCTTTCTAACAACATGATACTCTGCGACCGCAAGCAGCTCAAAAACCCCAACGGCTTAATCTTGGGTACGCCGGGAAGCGGGAAATCCTTTGCGGCAAAGCGGGAAATGACAAACGCTTTCCTCATTACGGACGACGATATTATCATCTGCGACCCGGAAGCGGAGTATTTTTCCCTTGTGCAGCGGCTTGACGGGCAAGTGATACGGTTATCCCCTACGGGCAAGGGCATTGACGGGAAGCCCCAGTATGTGAACCCTATGGATATTAACCTCAATTACAGCGAGGACGACAGCCCCCTTGCGCTGAAATCCGACTTTATCCTCTCCCTCTGCGAGCTTGTAATCGGCGGCAAGGAGGGCTTGCAGCCCGTCGATAAGACCGTCATTGACCGCGCCGTTCGGAACGTGTACCGTCCGTTCCTTGCAGACCCCGACCCGGAGAAAATGCCTATTCTGGGCGACCTCTACGACGAGCTTTTGAAGCAGCCGGAGCCGGAAGCGGCGCGTATCGCGGCGGCGTTGGAGCTTTACGTTTCCGGGAGCCTTAACGTGTTCAACCACCGTACCAACGTGGAGCTGAACAACCGCCTTGTCTGCTTTGACATCAAGCAGCTTGGGAAGCAGCTCAAAAAGTTAGGTATGCTCATTGTGCAGGACCAGGTATGGAACCGCGTCACCGTCAACCGGGCAGAAAGGAAATCCACCCGCTACTACATGGACGAATTTCATCTTCTCTTGAAAGAGGAACAGACCGCCGCGTACAGCGTGGAGATTTGGAAGCGTTTCCGTAAATGGGGCGGCATACCCACAGCCATTACGCAGAACGTCAAAGATTTGCTTGCTTCCCGCGAAGTGGAGAATATCTTTGAAAACTCTGATTTTGTCCTCATGCTCAATCAAGCGGCGGGCGACCGGGCTATCCTTGCGAAGCAGCTCAACATTTCCCCGCAGCAGATGAAGTATGTCACCCACACCGAAGCGGGCGAGGGGCTTATCTTCTATGGAAACGTGGTGCTGCCCTTTGTAGACCGCTTCCCGAAAGACACCGAGCTTTACCGGGTAATGACGACGAAGCCGGAGGAAGTGGGCAAAGCATGAACGGGCTGAAAACTGACACAATCATCAACCGGGACGCGCTCTATGCCTTGCGGGAGCTTCCAGAGGAAAGCGTACACTGTTGCGTCACAAGCCCGCCCTACTATGCACTTAGGGATTACGGGCTTGACGCGCAGATTGGGCGGGAGGACACGCCGGAGCAGTACATTGACAGGCTGACCGAGGTTTTCCGCGAGCTGCGCCGGGTACTGCGTTCTGACGGTACTTTCTGGCTGAACATTGCGGACACCTACTGCGGCACAGGAAATAAGGGCTACCATGCAGACCCGAAGAACCCCAAAGGGAGGAACGGGCAAGCCGTATCAATCGCAAGACAGGCGGCGGGCTGCAAGCAAAAGGATTTAATCGGTATCCCTTGGCTCTTGGCTTTTGCCCTACGCGCTGACGGGTGGTATTTAAGGAGCGATATTATCTGGCAGAAAGAAAACCCCATGCCGGAGAGCGTGAAAGACCGCCCTACCCGCTGTTATGAACATATCTTTCTGCTTACAAAGTCAAAGAAGTATTTCTATGACGCAGCCGCCATAGCCGAGCCGTTGGCACCTACAACGGCGGCGCGGTACCGCACCGGGCGCAGCGCGGGACAGAAATATGCGGAGGAAGTACCCGGACAGGGGAACATACAGGGATTGAACCGGGCGAGAAGCGGCAGCTACTACGACGAAGCCCTCATGCCGACCATGCGGAACAGGCGGGACGTGTGGCTAATCAATACCGTACCCTACAAGGGCGGGCATTTCGCCGCGTTCCCGCCAAAACTTGCCGAAACCTGTATCAAGGCGGGCTGTCCGAAAGGCGGCATTGTGCTTGACCCCTTTTTCGGCAGCGGCACGACGGGGGCAGCCGCAAGGCAGCTTCACAGGCATTATATAGGCATTGAGATAAACGCCGAGTATTGCGCCCTTGCAAGGGCGCGGATTGGAGGGACAGACAAATAAAACAGTATAAAGCGCGTGAGAAAGTCACGCAGAAAATGACCCGCGAGGGAGCCGTTGAGGTAAACGCCGCCACAGGCAAGAAAAAGCGTATCAGCAACCGCATAAGGGACGCTGACCTTACCAGAAAGGAAGCCGCCCCGCAGCAGCCGGAACAGGCAGCGCAGCCCATACCGGGCGGCGCAGCTCCCGCGCCCGCAGCCGACGCGCCGCCGCTTCCCCATGCGCCGGGGGCAGAACGGAAACAGGACACCGCAGCAGCCGAGCGCGTCTTGGAGCATATCGACGGGGCGCACACCAGAAAGGCGAGCAAAAAGGCGGCGAGGAAAGCACAGGCAGAAGCAGAAGCCCGCGCCCACACTTCCCGCTTGCAGTTTACCGACGAGGAACGGGCAACGCCGGAGCTTGAAAGGTATATCCGAAAATCGGACAAAGCAGCCGACCGTCTGGACGCGGCAAGGGCGGCTATCCCCAAAGAAAAGAAACTTGTGCGGGAGCGCACCTTTGACGAAGCCACCGGGAAAGGCAAGACCCGCCTACATTTTGAGGAACGGGAAAAACCCATAGGAAAAGAAAAGCCCCACAACAACCCGCTATCCCGCCCCGCACAGGAAGCGGGTATTTTCGTCCACAACAAGATACATTCCGTTGAAAAGGACAATTCCGGCGTTGAGGGGGCGCATAAATCCGAAGAACTGGCAGAGCGCGGCGCAAAGTACGGGGCGCGGAAAGTCAAGGAGGGCTACCGCAGCCACAAGCTCAAACCCTACCGGGCGGCGGCAAAGGCAGAGAAAGCGGCGTTCAAGGCGAATGTGGATTTCCAGTACCACAAAGCCTTGCATGATAACCCGCAGATTGCGGGCAATCCCCTTTCCCGCTTCATGCAGAAGCAGCAAATCAAGCGGCAGTATGCAAAGGCGGCAAGGAAAAACGGCGCGAAAACGGCACAGAAAGCCGCAGAGAACACCCGCAAGGCAGCGAAAAAAACAGCCGAGGAAACAAAGAAAGCGGCGGCGTTTGTGGCAAGGCACCCGGCGGGCGTATGTATCGCCGTTGCCGCGCTGCTCTTATTCATTATGATTTCGGCGGGGCTATCTTCTTGCGGTTCTATGTTCTCCGGCTTGATGAACGGCATTGTCGGGACTTCCTACACGTCGGAGGACAGCGACCTTGTGGCGACGGAAAACAACTACGCCGCAAAGGAAAACGAGCTTCAGCAGAAAATTGACAATATCGAGCGCGATTATCCGGGCTATGACGAATACCGCTATGACCTTGACAGTATCGGGCATAACCCCCATGAATTAGCGTCCTACCTCACCGCCCTTTTCCAGACCTACACCCCACAGAGCGCACAGGCAGAAATAAACCGCGTCTTTGCCATGCAGTACACCTTGACGCTGACGGAAGAAATTGAAGTGCGCCACAGGACGGAAACCCGCACAGGAACGCGCACCGTCACCGACCCGGAAACAGGGGAAACCTCTACGGAAACCTACGAATACGAGGTTGAAGTCGCCTACAATTATTACATTCTGAACGTGAAGCTGACGAACAAGCCTGTTTCCGAGATTGCGGAGGAACTTCTAACGCCGGAGCAGCTTGAAATGTACCGCGTCTATCTGGAAACAAGCGGCAACAAGCCGCTGATTTTCGGCGGCGGCTCACCAGACACAGGGGCGTCCGAGGATTTAAGCGGCGTACAGCTTGTGAACGGCACACGCCCCGGCAATACCGCCATTGTAGAGCTTGCGAAGCGGCAAGCCGGAAACGTGGGCGGGCGCACCTTTTGGAGCTGGTACGGCTTCAACAGCCGCGTGGAATGGTGCGCCTGTTTCGTTTCATGGTGCTACGGACAGGCGGGGCTGTCCGAGCCGCGCTTTGCCGGGTGCCAGTCACAGGGCGTACCCTGGTTCCAGTCACGCGGGCAATGGGGCGCAAGGGGCTATGCGAATATCGCCCCCGGCGACGCTATCTTTTTTGACTGGGACGGGGACGGGAGCGCAGACCATGTAGGGCTTGTCATCGGGACGGACGGGGAGCGCGTCTATACCGTCGAGGGCAATTCCGGCGACGCTTGCAAGATAAAGAGCTACCCCGTTAATTATTCCTGTATCAAAGGATATGGGCTGATGAACTGGAACTGAAAACAAACATAACACTGAAAATCTGAAAGGAGAAATTGATTTATGGCTATGAACAGGATTGAACGTATCGACAAGGAGATTGCAAAGACCCGCGAGAAAATCACCGAGTACCAGAACAGGCTGCGGGGGCTTGAAGCGCAGAAAACCGAAGCGGAAAACCTGCAAATCGTACAGCTTGTGCGCTCCATGCGGCTTTCCCCGCATGAGCTTTCCGCTATGCTTTCCGGCGGCGGTATTCCGGGCATGGAAGCCGCGCCGGGCTACCCCGCAGAACCCGCAGACCACGACACCGAAGAAATGGAGGACACCGAGAATGAATAAGAAAATCCTTAGAACCTTGACCGCACTCTGCGCCGCCCTCATGCTGACGGGCGGCTTTTCCGTCACCGCCTTTGCACAGACCCCGGAGGGACAGGACGCGACCGACGACAGCGGCGTTGTCTATGAGGAACCCGAAAAGGAAGAACCCCTTACCCCGGACGGGAACGCGACCCTTGTAGACGATTTCGGCGGCAACAAGCAGCTTATCACAGTGACGACCAAAAACGGCAATTACTTTTATATCCTTATCGACCGGGACGACGAGGGCGAGAACACCGTACATTTCCTTAATCAAGTGGACGAAGCCGACCTTATGGCACTCATGGAGGACGGAAGCACCGAGGCAGCCCCGCCCGCCGTTTGCAGTTGTACCGAGAAATGCGAAGCCGGGAAAGTGAATGTGAGCTGCCCCGTCTGCAAGGACAACATGACCGCTTGCAGCGGCAAGGAAGCGGAGCCGGAAACCGAGGAACCGCCGGAGCAGCCCAAAGAGAAAGGCAATGCGGGCGGGCTTGTGCTTTTCCTTGTCGTGGCACTTCTTGGCGGCGGGGGCGCACTCTACTACTTTAAGTTTATGAAGCCGAAGCAGAGCGTCAAGGGCGATACCGACCTTGAAGATTTCGACTTTGACGACTACGGCGAGGACGAGCCGGACGACGGGGAGGGCTTGGACGTTCCCGAAGATGAAGAAGCGGAGGACGGGGACGCATGACGCTTTTCACCGAAAACCCGTTAGAAAAAATGATGGTACAAAGACCCACCGGGCGGCGTGACAATGCGCCGCCCGTTCCAAAATCCCCGGCGTGTATGCGCTGCCCTTATAAGGCGCAATCCCCCTGTATCGGCTATTGTCTGAAACAGGCACAGGAGAAGAAGCATACCGCGCCGGAAGGCTGAAAGGAGGATTTTTTTCATGGCACTTAGACTTGTGATTGCAGAAAAGCCGAGCGTGGCGCAGACTATCGCCGCCGCGCTTGGCGTTAAGGGAAAACAGGACGGATATATCGAGGGCGGCGGCTACCTCATTTCATGGTGCGTCGGGCATTTGGTACAGCTTGCGGAAGCTGCCGCCTACGGGGAGCAGTACAGGAAATGGCAGCTTGACAGCCTACCCATTCTGCCGGAGGAATGGCAATACGCCGTTGACCCGGACAAGGGAAAGCAGTTTGCGACCTTAAAGGAGCTTATGCACCGCGCCGACGTTTCGGAAGTGATAAATGCGTGTGACGCGGGGCGCGAGGGGGAGCTGATTTTCCGCTTTGTCTACGAAGTGGCGGGCTGCAAGAAGCCCATGCGCCGCTTGTGGATTTCCTCAATGGAGGACGGGGCAATCAAGGCGGGCTTTGCTTCCCTCAAAGACGGGCGGGAATATGACGCGCTCTTTGCGTCTGCCCTCTGCCGCGCAAAGGCTGACTGGCTTATCGGCATTAACGCCACCCGGCTTTTCTCATGCCTGTATGGAAAGACCTTGAACGTGGGGCGCGTCCAGACCCCGACCCTTAAAATGCTCACTGACCGGGACGCGGCTATCTCCCATTTCCAGAAAGAAAAATACTACCATGTGCGCTTATGTCTATCCGGCGCGGAAGCGGCAAGCGGGAGGATTTCAGACAAGGCAGAAGCCGACGCGCTGAAAGGGGCTTGCGAAGCGGGGAAAGCGGTATGTGTTTCCGTCACCAGAGAGAAAAAGAGCGCAGCCCCGCCGAAGCTCTTTGACCTTACCTCTTTGCAGCGGGAAGCAAACCGCATTTTCGGCTACACCGCGAAGCAGACCCTTGACCTTGCACAAGCCCTTTATGAAAAGCGGCTCTTGACTTATCCGAGGACGGACAGCAGCTACCTCACCGACGACATGGGCGGCACCGCAGCGGGCATTATCGCGCTGCTCTGCGAAAAGCTCCCCTTTATGGCGGGCGCAGACTTCACGCCGGATATTGCAAAGGTAACAGACAGTAAAAAAGTATCAGACCACCACGCAATCATTCCCACTATGGAGCTTGCAAAGGCTGACCCGGACGCGCTGCCGGAAAGTGAGAGAAATATCATCACCCTTGCGGGGGCGCGTCTGCTCTTTGCCACCGCCGAGCCGCATATCTTTGAAGCGGTTACGGCGGTTTTCTCATGCGCTGATACGGAGTTTACGGCGCGGGGAAAGACGGTTCTTTCTGACGGGTGGAAAGAGATTGAACGCAGATACCGGGCGACATTGAAACAGAAGCCCGACCCGGAGGACGGGGAAATCGAGGGCGTGACGCTGCCGGAGCTTTCCGAGGGACAGGGCTTTGAAAACCCCGCCGCAAAGGTAACGGAGCATACCACGACCCCGCCGAAGCCCCACAGCGAAGCGTCGCTTCTCTCTGCTATGGAGCGAGCCGGGAACGGGGACACCGACCCGGACGCGGAACGCCGGGGGCTTGGCACCCCCGCCACCCGCGCCGCCGTCATTGAAAAACTGGTAAAGGGCAGCTTTGCGGAGCGCAAGGGCAAGCAGCTTATCCCCACGCAGAACGGAGCCGCCCTTATATCAGTGCTGCCGGATATGCTGACTTCCCCGCAGCTTACCGCAGAATGGGAAAACAATCTGACGCAGATAGCAAAGGGAGCCGCAGACCCCGGCGAATTTCTGTCCGGCATTGAAGCTATGGCGCGGGAGCTTGTGCAGACACACGCCGCCGTACAGGAGGACAAAAAGAGCTTGTTCAGAGAGGAAAAGCCCTCTATCGGCAAATGCCCCCGGTGCGGTTCCCCCGTCCATGAGGGGAAGAAAAGCTACTATTGCAGCAACAGGGAATGTGCCTTTGTGATGTGGAAGAACGACCGTTTCTTTGAGGAACGCAAGACCGCTTTTTCCCCGAAGATTGCCGCCGCGCTCCTTAAATCCGGCAAGGCGAATGTGAAGAAGCTCTATTCCCCGAAAACAGGCAAGACCTACGACGGAACTGTCGTTTTGGCTGACACTGGCGGGAAATACGTCAACTACCGTATCGAAGTGCGGAAGAACTAAAAACTGGAATAGCAAGCATAGGAAGCGGGTACCCACTTCCGTAAATCCCCGTTGCGACGCTGCCGCAGAGAAAGGAGGTTTTTCACTATGGCAAGTTTACGGGACACCGTAAAGGACTATCAAGACGAGCTTAGGGACGGTATCGCATGGGTGGCGTTCTGGAAACAGGGGCGTTCATGGAACGCGGAATATTTTCATCTTGATATGGACGATACGCTCTACCCGGAGGACAGGAGCCGGTTAGAGGAAATCAAAAGCACCGACCCCGCCGCCGTTATCTTAAACGGCTACTACTGCGGGCATTTAGGCGGGGACATGAGCCTTGACGAGCTGACCGCCGGAGTGCGCTACCACTACGAAAACAGCATGAACGACATTGACGCTTTTATCGGGGCGCATGACGACAGGCTTCCCCCGGAGGTTATCGAGGAAGCGAGGGCAGCCGCCCATGAAGCGGGGCTTCCCTTTTCCGAAAAGCCCTACCGGGACGGGGCGGATTTTAACCCCTATGTATTTGACGGGAGCATGAGCATTGAAGATTTTGAGCTTATGCACCGCATGATTGAAAAAGAAAGGAGCGAACAAATGGCAGAACCGATTTTAAGCGGCTATCTTTCCAATCTTGGAAAGTACACCGAGGGCAGACCCGCGGGCGAATGGGTGACGTTCCCCACGACTGCCGAACATCTGAAAGAAGTCTTTGACCGTATCGGGATTGACTTCAAGCACTATGAGGAATGGCATTTCACAGAATTTCAATCCACTATCCCCGGCTTGACGGAACATTTAAGCGAGTATTCCCACCCCGACGAGCTGAACTATTTAGGGAAGCTCTTGGAAATGCAGTTTGACGACGACAGGGAAAAATTCATTGCAGCCATTGAATACGGCGACCATGCCGACAGCTTACAGGACATTATCAACCTTGCACAAAACCTTGACTGCTACTGGATTTATCCGTCCGTCCACAATGAAGAAGAATACGGGCATTATCTGGTTGATGAACTGGAAGAACCGGAGCTATCCGACGAAGTGAAACGGTATTTCATGTATGAGGAATACGGGCGCGACGCTTCCATTAACGACGACGGTATGTTTACCGAAAAGGGCTATATCTACAACAACCGCAACACCTTTACAGAATGGTACGACGGGCGCGACGTTCCACAGGAATACAGGGTAACGCCGCAGCCCCCGCAGCCGGAAAGACCCGACCCGTCAAAGGTAGAAATGGACGCAGCCGCGCCGGGGCAGAGAATGACACCGACCGCAGAGCAGCCACAGGAGCCGCGTCCGGTTATCCCTATCGTGCTGACGAGCGAGAAGCCCGCCGAAAAGCTCAAAGAGATTACCGACCGTCTGGAACAGGGCATTGCGGAACTCTTTGACAGCGAGCGTTACCGGGAATATCTGAAAGTCATGTCAAAATTCCATAATTACAGCTTCAACAATACGCTGCTTATCGCCATGCAGAAGCCGGACGCTTCCCTTGTGGCGGGCTTTTCCGCTTGGAAGAATAATTTCGGGCGTAACGTGATGAAAGGGCAAAAGGGAATTAAAATCATTGCCCCGTCGCCGTTCAAAATCAGACAGGAAGTGGAGAAGATAGACCCACACACGCAGAAGCCCATAATCGGCAAGGACGGGAAGCCCGTCACCGAGGAAAAGGAAGTCAAGATACCCGCCTACAAGGTGGTATCTGTCTTTGACGTTTCCCAGACCGAGGGAAAGGAGCTGCCGGACATTGCGGTGGACGAGCTGACGGGCGACGTTGACCGCTACAAGGATTTTTTCGCAGCCCTTGAAAAGACTTCTCCCGTTCCTATCGCCTTTGAGAATATCGGGGGCGGCTCTCATGGCTACTACCACTTGGAGGACAAGCGCATTGCTATCAACGAGGGCATGAGCGAATTGCAGACCTTAAAGACCGCCATTCACGAAATCGCCCATGCGAAGCTGCACGACATTGACCTCAACGCACCAAAGGACGAGCAGCCCCGCGTTGACCGCCGCACCCGCGAAGTCGAAGCGGAAAGCGTCGCCTATACCGTCTGCCAACATTACGGGCTTGACACGTCGGACTACTCTTTCGGCTATGTCGCCGGGTGGAGCAGCGGGCGGGAGCTTTCCGAGCTGAAAAGTTCCCTTGAAACAATCCGCAGCGCAGCCGCCGAGATTATCAATTCCATAGACGAGAACTTAGCGGAGCTGCAAAAGGCACAGGACAAGGAGCAGACCGCCGGACAGGAGCAGACCACCAGAGAGGGACAGGAAGCCGCACCGCAGCCGGAAGCCCCGGCAAAGGCAGATACAGCCGGGAAAGAGCAGCCGGAAGCAGCCGCACCGGGAAAATCCGGCGCACAGGAAAAGGCGGGCGCAGCCCCGAAAGAAGCCTTTACCCCGGAAACGATTTACAGAGTGCGCCGGAACCCTTACAGCGACAGCCGGGAAAACAGCCACCTCTTGCAAGCCTATGTGACACAGGAGAACGGGCGGGCGAAAATGGGCGACGTGCTTTATACGGGAACGCCGGAGAAATGCCGCGAGCTTATGGGGCAGCTCAAAGGCGGCGAGCTGACCGAGGGCGACGTAAAGCAGCTTTACGCAAAGGCACAGGAAACGGCGCAGACCGCCGGACAGGACAAGGACACCTTTTCCATTTACCAGATAAAGGGCGGGGACGAAACAAGGGACTTCCGCTTTGAGCCTTACGACCGCCTGCAGGCGGCGGGGAATGTGGTTGACAGGGCGAACTATGAGCTTGTCTATACCGCGCCCCTTGCGCCGGAAACTTCCCTTGAAGATATTTACACCCGTTTCAATATCGACCACCCCAAAGACTTTAAGGGACACAGCCTTTCCGTTTCGGACGTGGTAGTGCTTCATCAGAACGGACAGGACGCGGCGCATTTCGTTGACAGCGTAGGCTTCCGGCAAGTGCCGGAGTTTTTACAGGAGCAGAAGCAGCTTACCCCGGACGACTTGGAAACGGGCGAAACTATCAAGACACCGAGGGGGACTTTCCATGTAACCGCCATGAGCCGGGAGCAGATAGAAACCGCCGGATATGGCTTTCACCACCAGTCGGACGACGGAAAGTATCTGATTATGGGGAACGGGACGCGGGCGTTTGCCGTTGCCGCAGAGCAGCCGGAAAAGGAAAACCCGTTGAAGTACGTCGAGGACACCGTAGAGCAGAACGACAACAGCTTTGACGGTATCATCAACAACACCCCTACCGTTGACGAACTGGAAGCAAAGGTTAAGGCGGGAGAAACAATTTCCCTTGTTGACCTGGCTAACGCGGTCAAAGCCGACAGGGAGCGCGGCAAGGAAGCGAAGCCGGAAAAGAAGCCCTCTATCCGGGCGCAGCTTAGGGCTGACAAGGAAAAGGCGCAGAAGAAAAACGCAAAGCAGAAATCACAGGATTTGGAAAGGAGCTGACCCATGCCGGAACAGAGTAAATTTGAGGACGTGGATTTGTTCGCTTCCCTCAATGCGGTTATGAAGCAGAACACAGGCTTTTACCAGAGCGACTTGGAGATTGACAAGGAGATTATCGCAAAGGCGGCGGCAAGCCCCCGCAAGGAGGACAAGACCCTTTTGTGGTTCTGCCGCCCGTCCGGGACGCATTGCTTTAGGGAGCGCGACGTTTTCCTCAAAGACACCGCGCCCCACAACACATGGCGTTTCTACATGGAGCAGACGAGCGACCGCGTCCTTGCCTATGCAATCGAGCTGACGGGAACGGAGCGCGGGAAAATCAAGGGCAATCTGTACGAACTGGACTACGCTAAACACTATGAGCGCGTCAAGGAAAAGGAGCTGCCCGCCGATACGGTGAAGCTGATTTATGAGCATGGGGAACGGGAGATACCCGCCGGACAGTTTTTCAACGGCAATCCCGATTATGAGCTTGGGAAGTTTGAACGCTTTGAAGCCGTACCAAACGACCCGGACGCGCTGCAATCGCTCTTACAGGAAGAACGGCGCAGCCGGGAGCAGCTTCCACAGGGGGATTTCAAGGCGCATATCGCCGCATTGCGGGACGGGCTGATTGAAACGGAAGCGCGACGCATTGTGCGGGAAATGAAGCGGCACTATGAGCCGAACAGCCCCAACAAGACCCATTTCATGGTGGAGCTTTCCCCGGCGTTCATGCAGCTTGCAGCCACAAAGGACACTGACCGCCTTTTCTCCATGCTGCCTTACAAGACCCTTTCCTTTTCCAAAATCGAGGGCAGACATGGGACGTATGCGCTGATTGGCAAGGGGGAGAACCGGGACAGGGAGATAAGGAAGCCCCGCCCCTCTGTCCGGGCGCAGCTTAAAACAGACAAGGCAAAGACCGCCCCGAAAAAGGCGGCGGCGAAAACAAAAAATCACGATTTGGAGGTGTGAACATGACAAAACTGACCGTAGAGGAAACAAACCTTTTGAGCATTTACAAGACCGGGAGCCGACAGGGGCTTATCGTCGCCATGAACGCCGCGCTGCCCTTTATGGACGGGGAAATGCGGGGCTTTGCCGCCCGTACCCTTGCCAAAGTGGAGCGCATGGGCGAAGCGGAGTTTGCGGAGCTTCCCATTTACGCCGCTGATGAAGCATGAGCGAGATTAAGCGGCTGACGCCGCCCCAGAGCCGGAAAGTAAATGCGCTTGTGCGCCGGACGTGCTGCAACTGCGATAACGGGAACTGTATCTTACTGGACGACGGGGACGAGTGCGTATGTCCGCAGCTTATTTCCTATTCGCTTCTCTGCAAGTGGTTCCGGGTTGCGGTGCTTCCCGCCGACAAGTTGCTCTATGCGGAGCTTTACCAGACCGGGGACAGGAAGAAGTGTACCGAGTGCGGCGCGTTCTTTGCGTCAAGCTCCAACAGCGTCAAATACTGCCCCGACTGCCGGAAGCGTATCACCCGCAGACAAGCCGCCGAGCGCATGAGGAAAAGACGCGCCCCTGTTACGCAGTAGGCGCGGAAAATCCCTTGATTTACAGGGCTTTCCGGGCGTGAAAATCAGATAGGCGGTACTTTATACCTTTACCCCCGAAAATGGCGTTCTACTGCGTAACATTCACAAAAAAAGCACCCATAAAAAGACAGGGCGCGGAAGTCATATACTGGCTTTCCGCGCCCTGTTCTTTTTTTGCCCTTATCCGCGCTCTGTTCCCTTTTCCCGTTCCGGCTGCCTGTCTGCCTGTAAAATGCTGTCAATGTTCTGCTTGATTATATCGTATTCCCGGACTTTCTTTTTCAGCTTCCCATAGTCGGCGTAAAGGGCTTCTTTCTGCGCTTGGAGGGCTTCATATTCCGATTGCAGCGCGGCGAGGTTCGGGAGCTTCGCAATGCCCGACGCTTTCAGCGACCTTGCGGCGGCTTCATGTAGGATAATCGCCTGTTCCTGTCCGGCGCGGTACTTCTCCCTGTTCCTTGCCTTGCGGTATGCGTCATAGACGGGCTTTGTCTTTTGGTAGGTGGAAACATTCTTGATAAGCACCGCCATGTCCGCAAGCCGCTTTTCCGCGTTCTTCAATGCGTCTGCCGCCTGTCCGCTTTCCGCTGCCATTTCCTCAATCCGGCTGACTAAATCCGCGTACTGTTCAATCTTGTGTTCCGTCAAGAAATTCATGGTCTTTGCCGCCTGTTTCAGATTGTGGATTTTCGCCCATTGTTCGTAGCCCTTACTCTGCGCCGCCTTGATACTGTTCTCAATGTCGATAAGCAGCGAAACGCCGCGCTGCTCTCCGGGGGCTTTCGCCGCCTTTGCCCGTCTGCCCGCTATCCGTTCCCTTATGGCTTCCTCTGTATAGTCTGCGCCGAGGGTTTTTAGGCGGGTGAAGCGTTCCTGTCCGGGGGCGCGGCATGATACATATTTCCCCGGCTTTATCTCATAGCCCGCCGCCTGTAACCGCTGCAACAATTCCTCAAAACTGGAAACTTGGGGGATAAGCGCGTCAACGGCAATCTTTAGCTTGCCTTTCCAACTTGTACCCGTCTTTTCCGCTTGATATTCCGCATAGCTCTTTCCCTTGCTTCCCTTGCCGGGGACGACGACGGACAAGCCATTCTCCCGGCACAGCTTGTCGCTCATGTTCCGTATGCCGTAATAGCTCCTTTTGTTGGAATTGTACTTGTGGTGGTCTACAAAATTCACCGCGCAGAAAATAATGTGGTTATGGATATGCCCCTTATCAATGTGCGTCGTCACAACATATTCATGCTGCCCCTTTGTCACCGCGTCGGCAAGCTGTTTTCCGATTTCATGGGCTTTCTCATAGTCTACCTCTCCCGGCGCAAAGGACTGTATCAAGTGAAAGGCTAAATTGTTGCCCTTATCCAGTGCTTGCGAGAGGGTATAGCCGAACTCAATATCTGCCGTTTCATAGGAGCAGCCGAAAGAGGATATGAGCATTTTCCCGTCCGTTTTGTCCGGGTTTTCGATATAGTCAAGGGCTTTGCTTAGGGTGCTTTTAACAGGCTTAATCTTTGTAACCGCCATATCTCCGCAAGCACCCCCTTTATTTCCTCTATGTCCTCTTGGTATGCGTTCCCCGTCGCGTTCACGCGGCGGGCTATCTGGTTGACGTTGACACCGATTTTCTGTATCTCTGCGGTCATTGCCTTTATATCGGCGTGGTCTATCTGAATGATATACCCGTCAATGGCAATCTTCCGCAGATATGCCGCCATGTTCCGGGTGGGAACGAGCTTCATTTTTTCCAGTATTAAATCCCGTTCCGCTTCCGTCACTCTGAATTTGATTTGCACCGTCCTTTTCCGTCCGTCCATTGCTTCGCTCCTTTCCTTTCCGTTCCGAGGGTTTGGGACACTTCCCAACAAGCAATTTTCAACCGACGCGCCGCAGCGCGGGAGGGGGAAAATACGGAAGTGGGTACCCGCTTCCTATGCTTGCTATGAATATTTTTATCCCTTATGCCCTTATGCCTTACTACGGAGCTATGCCCGGTTTTGCCAAACTTACGCAAAAGAAAAACGCTGCAATCCTCAAAAAAGATTACAACGCTCTCTATACCCTGTTCACTTGTGACGGACACCTCTTATCTGCCCTCTGTTTCGACTTCCGCTATCTCCTTTGCCGTTGCGCTCACAATCCGTATGCCCTTATCGCTCATACCGTCAAGGAGCGCGTCAAGCTGCCGCCGCTGCGTGTTATTTTCCGGCGGCGTTTCCAAAAGGAACTGGTCTACGGATATATTGTAGCGGAGCATAAGCTCAAAGAAAATCTGTAAACTTGGGTGCTGCCCCTTGTTCTCAATGTTCGCAAGGTAGCGCGGCGAGATAAACATTTCGTCGCTCACTTTCTTGCGGCTCTCCTTGCGCCCTGTCCGCGCCGCCTTTATCGCTGCCCCAAAAGCCTTGAAGTCGTATTTTGGTACTGGTCTTTTTGCCATAATTATTCACCCTATTACATTTTACTGTTCACCTTTCTTCTTGGATATGTCTACACTGTTCTATTAGTTAGCCAAAATAATTCATATGTATATGTTGACAACTATCCGCTTTTTTTGTATAGTATTATTAAAAGGGGGAAATGTTTATGTTACATAGCATGCGTATTCGATAAGCATTGAAATCAAAAAAGATTTTTCCCATTTTCAATATGGGCTTTTTTGTCATGCTTATTTTGCGTATGCTATACAACAAAACTAACGATGTATAGACATAGTATAAAAACTATGCCTTAATTTTGTTGTAGTGTTATATGTATAAATGCAGGTCAATGCTCATGTTGAGAATTGACCTGTATTTTTTTGCGCAAAAGGAGAAATATTATGCTTGAAAAATATTGGATAAAATGTCCAATTTGTAACGGAAAGACGAGGGTTCAAGTATTTTATAATACGGTATTAAGAAATTTTCCTCTTTTCTGCCCTAAATGTAAATTAACACATATCGTTGATGTTGAAAAATTAGAAATCATAATCAAAAACTCTGAAAAACAAACTTTTTAATTTTGAAAAGGAAGGATATTAAATGAAACACTTACCTAAAAGTACACCTACGGAAATATTGAATGACCCATACGGATTTACTTACAAAGAAATGTCGGAAGTAATTGGAGAGGATAAAGCAAGAGCCTTATATACGGAATTATATAAACAGCCATTTCACAAAAAAAATCTATCAATATCAACAAAAAAAGTCTATAAAAGTAGCGATACTGAAAAGTATGTTTATGAATTGAAAGACAACAGGTATATCGAAACGGTTTTTATTAAACGGCGAGATGGTGGGACTGTTTGCGTAAGTACGCAAGTTGGTTGTTCTGTTGGCTGTATTTTTTGTGAGTCCGGACGCAATGGTTTTGTTCGTAATCTAACACCGTCTGAAATTGTGCAGCAGGTCATATTGATACGTCAAAAAGTAAATCGTATCGTTTTTATGGGAATGGGAGAACCTTTATTCAATTACGACAACTTGATTGCAGCAATCCATATTCTTCGAGATAGAAATGGACTTAACTTTCCAACCGACGGCATTACCGTATCAACAGTTGGTCCAGTTAATCAATTAAAAAAATTGCGCGAAGAACATCTAAAAATTCAGTTGACAATATCTTTACATGCAGCAACACAGGCTGCGAGAAACTGTATCATTCCTCATATGCACATGTACGCTATTGAAGATGTTGTTAAGCAAGCATTGTCCTATTCACAAAGGCATAATCGAAAAGTGGTATTTGCGTATTTACTTTTACCAGGTATAAATGACCGTTCCTCAGATATAAGGCAACTTGCAAAATGGTTTAAGGGCAAAAATGTTATGATTAACGTGCTGCAATACAACCCGACGAGTAATTCAAAAATTAGAGCACCACAAAAACAAGAAATGGTTGCGTTCAAACATCAATTAGAGCAAACAGGACTTGAAGTTACCATGAGAGTTTCTCATGGTAGAGAGATTAAAGCAGCTTGTGGACAATTAGCTAATACATATAATAAAGCCAAAAAACAACAAAAATAATTTAATTAAAAGAGCCAGACGCACAGACGCAGAGCCGATAATATGCAGTTTGAAATACTGCTGTTATCGGCTCTTTTTTGATTTTAATTTGTGCCCCCAATAACCATATTGGAGCAAAATCAGAACTGTTGCTTGTCGTTCTTTGATTTCCGCAGCAGCTTTGAAAAATCAAAGCCGCCGTTTCTTTTTATTTTCTGATGAAATGACGCGGTATCACTGTTAAAAGCGGCGGCTAAAGGAGGTAGCCGCCATGAAGCACATACCCTATCGACAAAATCCGACGGTCATTGACTTATCAAAAAAAGCCCGACCACCGTCGGGAACCTCTCCACCCTTGAATATGAACTGTCTAATCATCTAAATACTACTTACAATACCTATACGCCTGTCCGGGCTTTTCGGACAGGCGTATTTTGCTGCTCAAAAAATTTTTTGAAAAAAATCCGAAAATCTTCGGCGTTTTTTTCAAAAGGCAGTATTGCCCCGCGAAAAGGGGGAAGCACCACCAACTTTCCAACGAGAAAGGGGGTGAGAATGTGGAACCTAATCGCAGGGAGTTTATAAAACAGTGCGCTTTCCAGAAGTTTTGCAATACGGTACTGCACAATGAAGCGTGTGACGCTCACAAAGAGCTGCACAGGCATAAGGCAAAGGAGATTACCTTTTCCGACTTGACCTTAGAAGAAGCGCGGCAGCTTCATACCTTTGATGAATATTTCAAAGGGGAAACCGCCTTTGAAAGAGCCGGGAAGAAAATCACGCCGAAGCTGCTTCTTGAAGCAATCCGTACTTTGCCGGAAGAAAAGCGCAAAGCCGTACTCCTGTACTATTTCGAGGGAATGAACGACACCGAGATTGCGGAGCTGTTCGATACGTCGAGAAGCACGATACAGTACAGGCGGACAAGCTCTTTTGAGCTACTAAAAAAATATCTGGAGGAAAATGCTGATGAATGGGACGAATGGTAACGAACCCGGCTACCCGGAAAAAGCCCTTGTTCCCTATCCTGTCATTTTGGCAGCGACAAAGGGCGACCCGGACGCTATGAAGATTGTCTTGCAGCATTTCAGCGGCTACATAGCCCGCCTCTCCATGCGGAAGCTGTACGACGAGCGCGGGAACGTCTATTTTGGCGTAGACCACGACATTCGGGAACGGCTGCAAGCAAAACTGATGATGGCTGTCCTCACCTTTAAGGCAGAGGAATAAACCGCAGCGGCGGCGGGACGCTTTCTCTCTCCCCCTTTTCCGTTCCGCTGCTGACGCGGCAGCAAAGCCATTCTGAACCTTGACAAAGAAAGCGGCGCAAGATAACGGCGGCGCAGCATAGGGCAAATCGGATACGTTCCTTTTGCGCCGAGCCATACGGCGGGTGCGCCATGACGCTATCCGGGTGAGGTTATCCCCACCCGGACAGCCGAGCGACCAACACCGCGCCGGAAAGCAAGTGTAGCGGCTTGCGGGCGACGACACGCAAAATATACAATGATACTTCCTTACAGCCACAGTCCGAGCGTTAAGAGCGTCGCAGGCAATGGGTAGGGCTGCATGAGAACCATGCGGGGGTGCAATTCCCATGAGGTTATGCTAATAACCGTCCGATTAAAGCTCTCTTTCTACTTTTGAAACTATTGTACTCTATTGAAAGGGGGACATTTTAATGAATATTACTGATGTGCCTATCTGGGAGAAGTACACGCTCACCATTGAGGAAGCGTCAAAATATTTCCGTATCGGGGAAAACAAGCTGCGTAAATTAGCGGAAGAAAACCCGGCTGCCGGGTGGGTGATTATGAACGGCAACCGTATTCAAATCAAGCGAAAACAGTTTGAAAAATTCATTGACACTTTGGAAGTTATATAGTGAAATCGAGCCTTGAATGTGGTATAATAGATACAAGCATATCAAGGCTCTTTCCGTCATGGAAAGGAGCATGACGAACAATGTCGGAGAAAAGACGAGATAACAGGAACCGCATTTTACGCACAGGAGAGAGCCAGAGAAAAGACGGAAGATATGCTTACAAATATATAGATACCTTTGGGAACCCGCAATTTGTTTACGCTTGGAAGTTAGTACCTACCGACAAGACCCCGGCGGGAAAACGTGAAGATATTTCGCTTCGGGAAAAGGAAAAAGAGATACAGAAAGACCTTGACGACGGGATTGACACGTTGGGAAAGAAAATGACTGTCTGCCAACTCTACGCAAAGCAGATAAGGCACCGGGCAAATGTACGGCATGGCACAAAACAGGGGCGCAAGCAGCTTATGAGGATTTTGGAAGAAGATAGTCTTGGAGCTTGCAGCATTGAGAGCGTGAAGCTGTCCGACGCGAAAGAATGGGCTTTACGCATGAAAGATAAGGGCTATTCATTCAAGACAATCAACAATCACAAGCGTTCTCTGAAAGCTGCCTTTTACACAGCCATACAGGACGATTGCATTAGGAAAAATCCCTTTGACTTCCAGTTGAACACCGTTTTAGAAGATAACACCGAACCAAAGGTACCTCTATCCCCAACACAGGAAGCGTCTTTCCTGTCCTTTGTGCAGAGTGATAAAGTCTATCAGAAGTATTACGACGAGATTATCATACTGTTAGGAACAGGGCTTCGCATTTCTGAACTCTGCGGACTGACTGAAAGCGATATTGACTTTGAGCATAAGCTAATCAACGTAGACCACCAGCTTTTGAAAGTATCGGGAGTTGGGTATCATGTTGAAACGCCAAAGACAAAAAGCGGTATCAGACAAATTCCAATGAGTACCAAAGTCTATGAAGCGTTCAAGCGTGTGCTGAATGACAGGGGACGGGCAGACAATTTTATTGTCGGCGGTTACAGCAGATTTTTATTCCTTAACCGGAACGGGCTACCGAAAGTAGCAGTCAACTTTGAAACCATGTTCCGGGGGCTTGTGAAGAAGTACAACAAAAGCCATGAGGAAGCCTTACCGAAAGTGACAACGCCCCATACCCTACGCCATACGTTCTGTACCAATTTAGCAAACGCCGGAATGAACCCGAAAGCATTGCAGTATATCATGGGACATTCCAACATCAACATGACGCTGAACTATTACGCCCATGCTACCTCTGATAGTGCAATGGCAGAAATGGAACGGCTGATTGCTTAGTAGTAGATAGAGGTTTTACTACTTGATTTACTACTTTTGGACGCGAAAACATGAGGGGAAATGAGAATATATAAGAGCTTCTTCCGATTTGAAAAATGCCGGAAAGCCTGTAAATACAGGCTATACCGGCTTATGAGAACTTATAAAGAGATAGTCAAAAACTATATTTTGATTTCTTTTAAATCAAAGTGATAGGACAAATCTCAAATCTTGCCTTCCTCCGAATCATTGCAATGTGCATCATCGGAATGATTGCAATGTATATCGCGATTTTCAATTTACCCGACAAAGAGAGTTGCTAAAGCTGCGCGGGATGCAAAAGGACGGAAAAGGCGCGCTAATATATAAAATGCTCGGCTTGCGCAAGGACAAAAAAGCAATTTAAAAAGGTCCCGCAAAAACGCCCCCGCGGCTGCGGGGGCGTTTTGTTGGAATTGCCGCCAGACGACCTGGCAAACATGATGTCAGCCTTTCTCAGAAAACCCTACTGGCCTGCATAGGGGATGACAGACTGTCCGTACTTCTCTGTGATCCACTTCTTGGTCTCATCAGACTTGAGGATCTTAACCAGCTTCTGAATGGCCTCATCATTCTGCCTGCCATCCTTGACAGCGATCACATTGACATAGTTCTTAGCCGCCTCACCGTCATTCTTCTCGACGGCGATGGGATCCTTGGAGGGATCTAATCCGGCCTGCTTGGCGTAGTTTCCATTCAAGACAACGAAAGCGACTTCTCCCTTGACGCGGCTGACCTGGGCTGCCTCCAGCTCCTGAATCTTCAGGTCCTTGGGATTGGCCGTGATGTCCTGGACGGTAGCCTTAATTCCGGCCCCCTCCTTTAAAGTGATCAATCCCTGCTCCTGAAGCAGAAGAAGAGCTCTTGCCTCATTGGTCGTATCATTGGGGACGGCAATGGTATCTCCCTCGGCCAGCTCGGACAGCTGCTTCTTGGTTCCGGCGTAAATGCCGAAGGGCTCATAGTGAATCTTTCCCGCGTCGACCAGGTGGGTTCCCTTCTCCTGGTTGAAGTTATCCAGATACACCACATGCTGGAAGTAATTGGCGTCGAAGTCACCGGACTCCACGACATTGTTGGGCTGTACGTAATCGCTGAATTCCTTGACCTGCAGATCGACGCCTTCCTTGGCCAGTTCGGACTTCACATGCTCTAAAATCTCGGCATGAGGAGTTGCGGAGGCAGCTACCTTAAGGGTCGTCCTGGCATTTGTGCCATCAGACTTGGAATCGTTCCCCTTGGCTGCACCGCAGCCTGCAAATGCGCCCACAGCCAAAGCTGCTGCCAAAACAGCGGATAAAATTTTCTTTTTCATATCTTACCTCTTTTCTAATCTCTTTGATTCTCCAACTTCCGATCTCCCATGAGATCCGGCTCACAGTTTCCTCTTGTCCATCCTGTTGGCGATGAAGGTTCCCAGCAGCTGAAAGAGCTGCATAAGGATGATAAGAAGGACAACCGTGACAATCATGATATCCGCCTGATAACGGTAGTATCCGTATCGAATGGCGATATCCCCCAGTCCGCCGCCGCCGATGACGCCGGCCATGGCAGAGTAACCCAGAATCGTTCCAACAGAGATGGTCGCCCCCGCAATCAGGGAGACCCGGGATTCCACAAGAAGGACTCTGCTGATAATCTTTCCGTTGGAGCAGCCCATGGATTGTGCCGCCTCGATGACACCGGGATCCACCTCATTGAGGGAGGACTCGACCATGCGGGCAATCATGGGAGCCGCGGAAATAGTCAGCGGAACAACGGTCGCCGTTGACCCATAGCTCTTCCCTAGAAGAAGAGTGGTCAGGGGCATGAGCAGAATCAGCATGATGAGGAAGGGAACGCTTCGCATAATACTGCTGGCGACATCAAGAATCCGATAGATGACCCTGTTGGGGCGGATCCCCTCTTTCCCGGTCACCGTCAGCGCAATTCCCCAGGGGAGACCCAGAAGATAGCCGAAGACAGAGGAGAGAACCGTCATATAGAGCGTCTCGCCGATCCCTTTGATAATCATTAAAATTACATCACTGGACATGATCGCTCACCTCCTCGACTGACAGGCCATGCTCCTTCAGATAAGAAATCACAGCCGCCTGTGCTGTCTCTTCCTCCGGAAGCCCCAGGATCATCTGCCCCTTGGCGACGCCTCCGACATCCCGGGTATCCGCCAACAGGATATTGACCGCATGCCCTGTGGTCAGAATCATATTGGAAATGACAGGTTCATAGGAGGAATTCCCTGAGAAGACGATGCGAATCTTACGGTCCGTCTTAATCTCCTCCCGGGTTCGGCTGACACCGTCAGTCCAGGACTCCGGGTCCTTGCCCTCAATGATCAGAAGCCTGGCCGCTCTGGATTTTGGATGGTTGAAGATCTCCTCAACCTGTCCCTTTTCCGCGATCCGACCCTGGTCAATAATCGCCACATGCTGACAGACCTCCTGTACAACGGACATCTGGTGGGTAATGATCACAATGGTGATTCCCAGCTTTTGATTGATCTCCTTTAGAAGCTGCAGGATGGAATTGGTCGTCTTGGGGTCCAGGGCGGAGGTTGCCTCGTCACAGAGCAGGATCTTAGGATCAGAAGCCAGAGCCCTGGCAATCGCCACCCTCTGTCTCTGACCACCGGAGAGCTGCGCCGGATAGGCCCTGGCCTTATCCTCCAGTTCAACCGTCTTGAGAAGCTCCAGGGCCTTGGCTCTGGCCTCTTTTTTAGGAAGACCGTGGACGGTCAGGGGAAAGCAGATATTGTCTAAAACATTCTTCTGCATCAGGAGATTGTAGCTCTGGAAAATCATACCGATACGAGTGCGCTCCCTGCGAAGCTCCTTGGCTGACAACTTCGCCAGCTCCCTGCCCTCGATAATCACGGTTCCCTCCGTCGGAACCTCCAAAAAATTCAGACATCGCACCAGGGTCGATTTCCCGGCGCCGGAGAGACCTATGATTCCATAAATATCACCCTCTTCAATATCCAGATTGATATCGGAAAGAGCGCTGACCTCCCGATCCGCCAGAGCAAAGCGTTTGCTCAGCTTTTTTACCTCAATGATATTTGCCATGTAATTATTCCTCGAAAGGGTTTTGTACATCAGAAAAGGGGTTTGCACATCAGAAATTCAATTCTAAAAAAGCATCCCCGCAGAGCTCTGTCTGCCCCTGTCACTGCTACAGGCCATAATTTATCATATCCCTGGGTTCCTGTATAGAATATAATTTTTATCATTCGCTATAGTTGCATTCTATGTCTATTCCCTTATTTTCATATTCTCATATATTCCGGTCGCCTAATATTCCGGTGCCCTATATCCCGGTGCCCTGTGTTCCAATCGTCTTATGTTCCGGTGCCCTATATCCCGGCGCCCTGTGTTCCAATCGCCTTATGTTCCGGTGACCTCATTCCATGGCGCTCTTTCCTATTGCCATTTCTCCTCAGCCCCATGCGTGCCTCGTATTTTACTGATGATGTTTTCGCACTCTCGTCCTGAGTGCGCCAGCCCCCATACATACTCGTATGTTTGCCGGCGCTTGATCCGGCGAGTTTTCGACTAGGACATTCATTTATGCTAGAATGGTGTCAAGACAGCAATGAGCACCTGCCCGATCAGCGGCGAGGAGAATTCATGAGAATTTATGACGAGCGCAATGTATCCATGATGATGGATCTCTATGAGATGACCATGGCCAACGGCTACTATCTCCTGGAGAACCAGGATACCCATGTGGCATTTGACGTCTTCTACCGGAGAAATCCCGACTCGGCCGGTTTTGCCATCTTCACCGGTCTCGAACAGATTGTGGAATATCTTGAAGGACTTCACTTTGATCCTGAGGATATCGACTATTTTCGCTCCCTGGGGCAGTTTGATGAGAGCTTTCTCTCTTATCTGGCTGATTTTTGCTTCAGCGGAGACCTCTACGCCTTCCCTGAGGGAACCATCATGTACCCCAATGAGCCTGTCATCACGGTCGTCGCTCCCCTGGTGGAGGCCCAGCTGATTGAGACAGAGCTTCTGACCCAGATCAACCATCAGTCCCTGATCGCCACCAAGGCCCGCCGGATCGTCCGGTCCGCGGAGGGCCGCCCGGTCTCCGACTTCGGCGCCAGGAGAGCCCATAATAATGACGCCGCTATCTACGGGGCCCGCGCCGCCTATATCGGCGGTGTCGCAGCCACTGCCACCGTCTCCTCCGGCCAGCATTTCGGTATCCCCGTCAGCGGCACCATGGCCCACTCCTGGGTTATGTTCTATAAGAACGAACTGGAATCCTTCCGCAAATTCGCCTCGATTTATCCTGACAACTGCATTCTCCTTGTGGACACATATGATGTCCTCCACCAGGGTCTTCCCAACGCTATCCAGGTCTTCACCGAGATGCGCGACAAGGGAATCGCCTCCAAAAACTACGGAATCCGCATCGACTCTGGCGACCTGGCCTATCTGACCGCCCGCTCCAGGAAGATGCTGGATGAAGCCGGTTTTACCGATGCAAAGATCATCATCTCCAACAGCCTTGATGAGTACACCATCCGATCCATCTTAGACCAGGGCGGACAGGTCGATGCCTTCGGCGTCGGTGAGCGCCTGATCACATCCCGGTCCGAGCCCGTCTTTGGGGCCGTCTATAAGCTCTGCGCCGTCGAGGAGGACGGTCAGATGATCCCCCGCATCAAGCTGTCAGAGACACCCGAGAAGATCACCAATCCGGGACTCAAGGATGTCTACCGGATCTATGACGCCGACGGACACGCCGTGGCTGACCTGATCACCAGGCAGGGGGAGGAGCTTGACCTGTCCAGCCGCTACGATTTCGTCGATCCCATCAAGCCTTGGAAGCGCCGCGCCTTCGAGAACTGCACCGCAAAAAAGCTGCAGGTCAAGATCATTGAGGCCGGCAAGAGAACCAGTCAGCTTCCCTCGGCCAAGGAGATCGCCTCTTATGTCGACCGGCAGCTGCGGGAGGAAATCTGGGACACGGAGCAGCGCTTCGAGAACCCTCACATCCACTATCTGGATATGTCCCCCGCCTACTACGAGATGAAGATGGATATGCTGGAGACCAATCGCTAAATGATCTCCAATTTCAAAAGCCTGCAGCTGTGAAGGGCTTTCCTTCCTCAGCTACAGGCTTCTTATAAATGCCGCAATCATTTCATTTACGATTTCCGGCTGATCATCGTTGGCATTGTGCGCCGCGTTTGCGACCCATTGCAGTGGAAATCCCATTTTCTTTGACCAGGCCCGGTTATACTGTCTCACCTTCCCGGTGATATCTTTTTCTCCCACAATCAAAAGAACCGGACATTTGATAGCTATGTCCGAATTATCATCCAAAAAGCTCTCATAAGCTCTTCCCATCAAATGGCACAGCTCTTTTTCCCCGTAAGGGGCAAGCATTTCCAGCATGTGCTCGCGCGCGTGCTGGCTTGCTGTGCTTCGCTTCGCAATCTCCCTTCGCAGCATTTGACTGGGGTATAATTTTGACAGGCGCTCCGTTTGCCTTAACCACCACTGATCTGATTTGGAATAATAACCCTCTCCGTATGGCGAGCTGTCGATTGCGACAAGGGCGCGGACCAGGTCAGGGAATCTCTTGATCACAGACTGTGCGACATATCCTCCCATGGACTGACCGATGAAAACGGCATCTTTGATCTTCCTCTCAAGAAAAATCCGCCTGACGATCTCCCCGGCCTTTTCCATGGAAAAATCCGAAAAAGGGCGTGACTTTCCATGGCCCGGCATATCCCACACGAGCACGTTGTAGTTATCCTCAAAGTATGGGATCTGGCCCTCAAAAAGGCGATGATCCGCTGTCAGGCCATGGAGGAAAAAAAGGGTCTGTTTCTCCGCGGTGGGATTTTCTGACATCCAATAACAGACCCTTCCCCATTCCGAATGAAAAATACATTCTATCATAGCAATTGCATAATAAGAGATGATAAGGAGCATCCTTGAAAGCGAAAACAAAGCTGTCTTCTGCTGATGCCCGCGAAACCGATCTCTACAGATTCTCCTTGAAGAAGGCCTCCATCTCATTGGCCGCCTTGTCTTCATCGGGGCCCTCAACATCTACCCTGATCGTATCGCCCTGCTTAACTCCCAGGCTCATAATGGCCATCATACGGCCGGAATCTGCTGACTTATCGCCGAAATGGATGGTCACCTTGCTCTCATACTCCTTGGCCTTCTTGACCAGAAGTCCTGCCGGGCGGGCGTGCATGCCGGCGGCGTCCTGAACCTCGAACTCAAATGATTTCATTGTCTGATCCTCCTCTGCCTGTCAGTCTGTCGTAATAATTCTTGTAGATCATAGAATACATGCATTCTATACCATAAAACTATTGTATCCCCTGCTTTCCCTGTGTCAAGCCGGGGTGTTTCCGCTGTCATCTGCGCTGTCAGCGAAACCATTTGCTCCTACTCATCTTTCATCCCGCTTGTGTTTCTCGTCACTTGCGACTGTCAACGGAAGCCCATTTGTTCCTGCTCCTGTTTCATCCCGCTTGCGTTCTCGCCCTTACTTGCGGCTGTCGATGGAGCGGATCTTGTCCCTGACCCGAAGAACCATGGAGGGGCTGACAGATAACTCGTCCACCCCCATTTTAATAAAGGTCTCTGTCAGACTGGTGTCAGCGCCCAGTTCTCCACAGATCCCGGCCCAGGCTCCGTACTTGTGGGCATTTTCGATCACCATGGCAATCAGGCGAAGAATCGCCGGATGGTGGGGATCATTAAAGGCCTCCAGCTTGGGATTCTGCCGGTCAATCGCCAGGGTATACTGGGTCAAGTCATTGGTTCCGATCGAGAAGAAATCAACCTCCTTGGCCAATTCGTCCGACATAATGGCGGCCGCCGGCGTCTCAATCATGATACCCAGCTCCACGTCTCCATAGGGGAGCCCCAGTTCCTCCAGCTCGGACTTGACTTCCTCGGCGATGGCCTTGGCCCTTCTGACCTCATCGACAGAGATGATCATGGGAAACATAATGGAGATGGTTCCGAAATGACTGGCCCTGTAAATCGCCCGCAGCTGGGTCTTGAAGATCTCCGGCCGGGTCAGGCAGATGCGGATGGCCCGGTAGCCGAGCGCCGGATTGTCCTCCTGGTCCAGATGGAAGTAGTCCACCTTCTTGTCCGCGCCGATGTCCAGGGTGCGAATGATCACCTTCTTGCCCGCCATATTCTCGGCGACGGTCTTATAGGCCTGGAACTGCTCCTCCTCTGTGGGAAAATCCTTTGCCTCCAGATAGAGGAACTCTGAGCGGAAGAGGCCGATGCCCTGCGCGTCATTGGCATGCACACTGGCCACATCCCCCACACCGCCGATATTGGCATAGAGATGGATATGCCTGCCGTCCAGGGTGACGTCTTCCTTGCCCTTGAGCTCCTGGAGGAGTCTGGCCTTCTCGGCGTCCTCGGACTGCTTCATCTGATAGCCCGACAGGGTATCCTGGTCCGGGTCAATAATGATTTTGCCGCTGTAGCCGTCCACCACAGCCATCCTGCCCTGCATGTCATCCCGGTAGTCCACGCCGATCAGGGCGGGAATATTCATGGTTCTGGCCAGGATAGAGGTGTGAGAATTGGTTGACCCGTGTCTGGTTACAAATGAGAGCACCTTGGACTTATCCAGCTGCACGGTCTGCGAGGGAGCGAGATCATCCGCCAGCAAAATGCTGGGGACGTCCCCATGGTCCCCGCTCTCCGCGGCCCCCGCCAGAACCTTAACCAGACGGTCAGAGACATCGCGGACGTCCGCCGCTCTCTCCTTCATGTAGTCGTCATCCATGGCGGCAAACATATTGGAGAAGTTATCCCCCGTGGTCGCCACGGCATACTCCGCGTTTAAGCCCTGGTTTCTGATGATATTCTCCACGGAGTCTACATAGTCCAGATCCTCAAGGAGCATCTGATGCACATCGAAAATAGCCGCAGAGGCCTCGCCGACCTCCTTAACCGCCTTTTGATAGAGCTCCTGCAGCTGCCTCTTGGCCTCTTCTGTGGCCTGGTGGTAGCGCCTGACCTCAGCTTCCACGTCAGAGACCTTCTGCCGTTTTACCAGAACCTCATCCTGTCTGAACACAGACAGGGGACCGATGGCTATTCCTCCAAAAACACTCTTACCTTGTAAAATCTCCATTTATTCCTCCGCATTCTTCTTCAGCAATCCCAGGAGCAGGCAGGTGACAATCGAGCCCACGAACCAGGCGATAATATAGAAGAGAGGGTTCCCGACAGTTGCAAAGACGAAGATTCCGCCGTGAGGAGCCATCAGGGTACAGCCGAAGAGGGCTGACAGACCGCCGGCAATGGCAGACCCAACCAGGGTCGCGGGGATGGTGTGCAGGGGGTCAGCCGCCGCAAAGGGAATGGCCGCCTCTGTGATAAAAGACGCTCCCATGACGAAGAGGGAGACCTTGGTATCTCTCTGGGTCTTGGAGAATTTCCTGGGGAAGAAAATGGTCGCCAGAGCGATCCCGATCGGGGGAACCATACCGCCGGCCATCACAGCCGCCATAGCGACATAGCAGGCGATGACAGCGGGATCCGTTGCGGAAGCCCCCTTGTCCATCAGTTCCGCTGCTGTTGACAGCATGCCGGTACCGAAGACATAAGCGGCCTTATTGATGGGACCTCCCATATCAATGGCCATCATGCCGCCCAGGATTAGCCCCATGACAACAAGGAGATTGGCATCAGCCAGAGCGGTCAGCATAGAGGACAAACCGGCATTGATCAGACCGATCAGGGGATTGAAGATGAAGCACATCAGAAGGCTGATGATAAAGATTCCACCCAGAGGATAAATCAGCGTGGGACGGATCCCGTCCAGGCTGGCGGGGAGCTTGGAGGTCAGCTTCTTGAGCCAGAGAACCACAAATCCTGCCACAAAGCCGGCGGCAATACCGCCCAGGAATCCAGACACTGTGGAACCGCCGTTGGCTCCCTGGAAGGCAAAATTCGCGATGAAGCTGTTAAAAGCACCCAGGTTCGTCCAGTTGTAACTGGCAAAGAGAGCATTTCCGGATGTGGCTAAAAGACCGCCGGTAAAGCCGACCGCCAGGCCGGGACGATCCGCAATGGAATAGGCAATGTAACCGGCCAGCACGGGAACCATCATGCTCATGGCCAGACCGCCCGCGTATTTAAAGAAGGCGGACAGGGGAAGCATAGTACCAAAAGCGGAACCTGTAGAAGCAGAACCGGCGGAGGCTCCATAGCCCGCGATGGTATCAATCAAAAAGGCCAGCGCCACCATAATACCGCCGCCAATGACAAAGGGAAGCATGTGGGAGACCCCGCTCATCAGATGCGTGTAAGCCTGGTGACCGATGGAATCCGTCTCTTTATCCTTGTCATCCTCCTCTTCTCCTCCATCACCGCTTGCGTGATAGATCGGAGCGTCTGAGACGGAAGCCCTCGTCACCAGCTCCTCGGCCTTGTGAATCCCGTCGGCCACCTTGCACTCGATCAGATGCTTGCCGTCGAAGCGGTCCATGGGCACCTTGGCGTCGCAGGCGACCACAACTCCGGCCGCTCTTTGAATGTCCTCAGCGGTCAGGATGTTCTTGGGTCCTGAGGAACCGCGCGTCTCCACCTTGACAGGAATCCCAAGCTTTTCTCCCGCCTTCTCTATGGCCTCAGCCGCCATATAGGTGTGGGCGATTCCGGTCGGGCAGGCAGTCACCGCAATGACATAGCCCTTATCGGAGCCTGCCCCATTGGCCTGCTCGTCAGAAGCTTCTTCCCTTGCGGCTTCTTTGGCGGCCTCCTTCTGGGCCTTGGCATTCTCCGCCTTCTCGATGATATCCAAAAACTCCTCGGGGCTCTTAGCCGCCTTGAGAGCTCTTGTGAAGTCCTCGTCCATGAGCAGCATGGACAGGTTGGAGAGAACCTCCAGATGCACATTGTCCTTGGTATTGGGAGCGGCAATCAGGAAAATCAGGTCGACGGGCTCATCATCCAGAGCTTCGTAATCGACGCCTCCCGGAACAACCATGGCAGCCAGTCCCGGCGCACTGACAGCATCAGACTTGCAGTGGGGAATGGCGATTCCCTCGCCGACACCGGTCGTCCCCTCTTCTTCTCTCGCGAAGACTCCGGTACGATAGGTATCGATGTCCCTGATATTGCCCCGCTTCTCCATGAGGGCGACCATCTGCTCAATGGCCTCCTTCTTGTTTGCGGGCGCCCCATTGAGTTCGACGCTCTGAGGGGCAAGTAAATCTCTAACTCTCATTTGCTGTCCTTTCCTGACCTGGCATTCCTGCTCTTGTCACTGCTGATACCTGCCTGTTTTTTATCGTCCAAGACTCCTGAGCAGGGTCTCGACCTCGTTTCTCTCTGCCAGTTCTTCGGAGAAGGCGGAGGCGGATCCGGTGCAAAGTCCCATATAGAAGGCATTTTCATAGTCAGCTGTCTCAATATAGCCGGTCAAAAAACCTGCCACCATAGAGTCTCCGGCTCCGACGGAATTAACAATCCTGCCCTTGGGAGGCATAGAAGCAAATGTCTGTCCATCCTCCGTAATCAGAAGGCCCCCATCGCCGGCCATGGAGATCATGACATTCTTCGCGCCCATCTCCTGCAGCTTCTTCGCATAGGGGATGACCTCCTCCTTGGTCGACAGCGATACATCGAAGATCTCGCCCAGCTCGTGGTTGTTTGGTTTGATCAAAAAGGGATGGTACTTCAAAACGTTGACCAGAAGATCCCTGGTGGCGTCTACCACAATGTGAACGCCTCTTCCCTCCAGGCGCGCCATGATATCCTCATAGCTGGAGGCAGGCATGACATCCGGGATCGACCCTGCCAGGACCAGAAAATCCCCCTCCCCCAGCTGATCGAGCTTATCATAGAGCTTTGCAATGTCGGAAGCCTTGATGGCAGGTCCCTGCCCGTTGATCTCAGATTCCTGGTCGCTGCGCAGCTTGACATTGATCCGGGACATTCCCTCTGCCACATCGATAAAGTCGCTCTCAACCTGGCTGACAGCTAACAGGCGCTCAATCTCTCTCCCGGTAAAGCCCGCCATAAAACCGAGCGCCCTGCTCTCATGGCCCATATTCTTGAGCACAATGGAGACGTTGATCCCCTTGCCGCCGGGCAGGACATGCTCTCCTGTCGTGCGGTTGACCATGCCGGTCTGAAAATGATCCACGTCGACAATATAGTCGATGGACGGATTAAAGGTTACGGTATAGATCATTCGCTCACCTCCCAAATGTTCTCGTAGCTGCGGTACCTGTCATCAAGCTGTCCCGCTACCAGGACGCGGGCCTCGGCGAAGCTTCCGAACGAAATCGGAGCTACACGGCCGAACTTACTGGCGTCCGCCAGGATATAGACCTGTCGGCTGGCCGCCATTGCCTGCTGCTTGATATAGGCTTCCTTGAGTTCCGGAGTTGTAAAGCCCGCCTGGAGATCGACGCCATTCGCTCCCAAAAACGCCCTGGAAAAGTTATACTTGCGCACGGATAAGCTTGCCTCTTCACCGACAATCGCCTCTGTCACGGACTTGAACTGACCTCCCAGAATATAGCAGGTGTAGCCCCTCTGTCCCAATCGCCTGGCGTGACTGATGGCGTTGGTTACAAAGGTCAGGTTCTTGCCATGGATAAAATCGATCATTAGCTCTGTCGTCGTCCCCGCGTCCAGATAGATCAGCTCCCCGTCCCGAATCAGTCCGGCAGCCTCCCTGGCAATCGCCAGCTTCTCCATCCGATGGCGCTGCTGGCGAAGCGTGACGGCATCATCCTGATCACCGGGCAGGCTCTCCGGAAGAATCGCTCCTCCATGCACTCTCTGGCAACGGCCTTCCTTCGCCAGGCGGCTGATATCGCGACGGATTGTGGACTCGGAAGCTTCCAGCTCCCGCATCAGCTCTGTATTCAGAACAGACCCCTTCTCCCTGAGTTCTTCCAATATGAACTTGTGTCGCTCAGCGGTCAACATACTTTCTCCTCCTTACAACTTCTTGTTTATTATAGGTTGGATAAACCTTCGATACAATCATTTTCCTTCAAAAACATTCACAAACGGTCAACTCTCTTTTTGTCTATTTTCACCAGTCCTCTTTAAAAAATATTGGAGCGGGCTCCCCAAGGATCCCGCCCCAATATTTGACATAGAGACAAAAAAGAAAGGGCTGCCACACATGAGTGCGACAGCTCCTTTCTGATCGTCATATGTTATTGACCAAAGGGAATCGAACCGCTGTCATGCGCGTGTTCGATAATCTCAAAGACAATTACTCAATGATCTCAGTAACACGGCCTGAACCAACCGTACGGCCACCCTCACGGATCGCGAAGGTAAGACCCTGCTCCATAGCTACGTTATGGATCAGCTCGATGGTCATCTCAACGTTATCGCCGGGCATGCACATCTCGACGCCGTCGGGAAGCTGGGTGATGCCGGTTACATCAGTCGTTCTGAAATAGAACTGAGGACGATAGTTTGAGAAGAAGGGGGTATGACGACCGCCCTCGTCCTTGGTCAGTACGTATACCTGCGCCTTGAACTTCTTATGGCAGGTAACCGTGCCGGGCTTAGCAAGAACCTGGCCGCGCACGATCTGATCACGGTTCACGCCGCGAAGCAGAGCGCCGATGTTGTCACCGGCCATAGCCTCGTCAAGCTGCTTACGGAACATCTCAATACCGGTACATACGGTCTTTCCAACAGTGTCCTTCACGCCGAGGATCTCAAGCTCCTCGTTGAGGTGAAGGGTACCACGCTCTACACGACCGGTAGCAACGGTACCGCGGCCGGTGATGGTGAATACATCCTCGACAGGCATAAGGAAGGGCTTATCAGTATCACGCTGAGGAGTAGGAATATACTCGTCAACTGTGTTCATCAGCTCCATGATGCAATCGCCCCAGTTCTTGTCGGGGTTGGAAGGATCAAGGGGCTCGCCGTTAGCAAATACTGCCTTGCCCTCAGCATCCTGCAGAGCCTGATAAGCAGAGCCCTTGATAATGGGGCAGTCATCAAAGCCATACTCAGACAGCTGATCAGAAACCTCCATCTCAACCAGCTCAAGGAGCTCAGGGTCATCGATCATATCGCACTTGTTCAGGAATACGATGATGTAGGGAACGCCTACCTGACGGGCAAGGAGGATGTGCTCCTTGGTCTGGGCCATAACGCCGTCGGTAGCGGCTACAACCAGGATAGAACCATCCATCTGTGCGGCGCCGGTGATCATATTCTTAACATAGTCGGCATGTCCCGGGCAGTCTACGTGAGCGTAGTGACGCTTCTCGGTCTGATACTCAACGTGAGCGGTAGAGATGGTAATACCACGCTCTCTCTCCTCGGGAGCCTTGTCGATGTCCTCAAAAGCCTCCATCTTGTTACCAGCGACGCGCTGTGCAAGAACGGTGGTAATAGCAGCCGTAAGAGTGGTCTTACCATGATCGACATGACCGATGGTACCGATGTTTACGTGCGGCTTGGTGCGGTCAAAATGCTCTTTTGCCATTGTGAAATTCCTCCTTAAATCTCCCCCTCGCGGGGTATGTTACCTTATAAAATCTCAGCTAAAGCCCATTATATGAAATTCAGCTGAGTATTTCAACTATATTGCCGGGCAAATGCCCTTTCAAAGCAAGAATTACTTGCGCTCAGCGATTACCTTCTCCTGGACGGACTTGGGAGCCTGCTCATATCTGTTGAAGAACATGGAGTAGTTCCCGCGGCCCTGGGTGATGGAACGCAGGTTGGTCGCATAGCCAAACATCTCGGCCAGAGGTACATAGCCAACGACGATCTTGCCGTTGCCCACATCGTCCATCTTCTCAATGCGCCCGCGCCGTGAGTTCAGATCTCCGATGACATCGCCCAGATAGTCCTCAGGCATGGTGACCTCGACCTTCATAATCGGCTCTAAGAGCGCGGGAGCAGCCTTGGCCATAGCCTCCTTGAAGCACATGGATCCTGCAATGTGGAAGGCCATCTCCGAGGAATCGACCTCGTGGTAAGATCCATCGTAGAGGGTGGCCTTGATACCAAGAACAGGGAAGCCTGCCAGAATACCTGACTGGGCAGCCTCTTCAATACCCTCGCCGACGGGAGCGATGTACTCCTTGGGAATGGATCCTCCGACAACAGCGTTCTCGAACTTGAACAATTCCTCTCCATTGGCGTCCATCGGCTCGAAGCGAACCTTGACGTGACCGTACTGGCCGCGACCGCCGGACTGCTTGGCGTACTTGTACTCCTGGTCGACAGACTTGGTGAAGGTCTCCTTGTAAGCGACCTGGGGCGCGCCGATGTTGGCCTCGACAGAGAACTCTCTGAGCAGACGGTCAACCGTGATCTCCAGATGCAGCTCGCCCATACCTGCCAGAATGGTCTGGCCGGTCTCCTCGTCCGTGTGAACGTGGAGGGTGGGATCCTCCTCGACGAGCTTGGCCAGGGCCTCTCCCATCTTCTGCTGTCCGGCCTTGGTCTTGGGCTCAACAGCGACCTGGATAACGGGATCCGGGAACTCCATGGACTCCAGAATTACAGGATGCTGGTCATCACAGAGGGTATCGCCGGTCGTCGTATTCTTCAGACCTACGATCGCGCAGATATCACCGGAGAACATCTCGTCGAGCTCCTGGCGCTTATTGGCATGCATGAGAAGGATACGGCCCACGCGCTCCTTCTTGTCCTTGGTGGAATTCAAAACGTAGGAGCCGGAATTGCAGTGACCTGAATACACGCGGGTAAAGGCCAGCTTACCTACATAGGGATCGGTCATAATCTTGAAGGCCAGAGCGGAGAAGGGCTCATCGTCGGAAGAGCGGCGAACGACTTCCTCCCCGTCCATATCCGTACCCTTGATGTCGGGGACATCAACCGGGGCGGGCATGAACTCAATCACGCCGTCAAGGAGCTTCTGGATTCCCTTGTTCTGATGGGCAGAACCGCAGAAGACTGGAACGCCCTCAGAATGAATGGTGGCCTTGCGGAGAGCTGCCTTGAGCTGATCAATGGAAGGCTCTTCCCCTTCCAGATACATCATCATCAGATCCTCGTCGAAGTCGCAGCACTGCTCAACCAGTTTAGCGTGATACTCCTCTGCCTGCTCCTTGAGCTCATCGCGGATATCGACGATCTCAATCTCCTGTCCCGCGGCGTCCTTGTAGAGGTATTCCTTCATCTCGAAGAGATCGATCACTCCCTCGAAATAGTCCTCCTTGCCGATGGGCAGCTGTACGCAGACAGCATTCTTACCAAGCTTGGTTCCGATTTCCTTAACGGTATTGAAGAAGTCGGCTCCCATGATGTCCATCTTGTTGACAAAGGCCATACGGGGAACCCCGTAAGTATCCGCCTGACGCCATACGTTCTCGGACTGGGGCTCAACACCGCCCTTGGCATCGAAGACGCCGATGGCGCCGTCCAGGACGCGAAGAGACCGCTCTACCTCAACGGTAAAGTCGACGTGTCCCGGGGTGTCGATGATATTGATCCGGTGCTCAAGCGCGCCCTCCTTCAGCTGGGCCTTCTCCTGAAGGGTCCAGTGGCAGGTGGTCGCCGCCGAAGTAATGGTGATTCCCCTCTCCTGCTCCTGCTCCATCCAGTCCATGGTGGCAGTTCCCTCGTAGGTCTCACCGATCTTATAATTTACACCAGTGTAATACAGAATACGCTCCGTCAGCGTGGTCTTACCAGCATCAATGTGAGCCATGATTCCGATATTCCTGGTTCTCTCAAGTGGGTATTCTCTTGTAGCCAAGATATATTTCCTCCATACTTATTCGAATTGCCCGCCTCTCTTAATGAGTCACAGAGACTTGCACGAGAAATGTGTCGGTCAGGGGCATTTGCCCGGGCCGCCGCCAAAACAGTCTCTGCCTCCCTGACGCGGACTCTTCGATCAGAGATCCTGCAGTAAAATGCCTGTCCCGCAGACATTCTGCTGCCATAAACAATTGAGTGCCCTGCTTGCGGGCATTTGCCGCTATCAACAACAGCATACGCCCCGCAGGCATCCGATTGTCCTGAAATCAGAAGCGATAGTGCGCGAACGCCTTGTTGGCGTCTGCCATTCTATGCATCTCTTCCTTACGTTTTACTGCAGCTCCGGTATTATTGGCTGCATCCATGATCTCATTGGCCAGTCTCTCCTCCATGGTCTTCTCGCTTCTGTTGCGAGAGAACAGGGTGAGCCAGCGAAGTCCCAGGGCCTGACGGCGATCCGGGCGAACCTCAATCGGCACCTGATAGGTGGCGCCGCCGACACGTCTTGCCTTAACCTCAAGTACAGGCATAACGTTATTCATCGCCTCCTCAAAGACCTCGAGCGCAGGCTTGCCGGACTTCTCCTCGACGCGGCTGAAAGCGCCGTAGACGATCTTCTGGGCAATGCCCTTCTTGCCGTCTAACATGATGTTGTTCACGAGCTTGGTTACGATCTTGCTGTTATAGATCGGATCTGCAAGCACGTCTCTCTTGATATTGTGACTCTTACGTGGCACGTTACTTCCCTCCTTAATCATTGATAGGATTAATTCATCGGTACTCACATAGACATTATGTGTTCATGTCCCATTTATCGCCGGGCGGCCTTAGCCTTCCGGCTTAGCAAACTATGGAATACACGCTTTGCGAGCACTCCGTAGCCGTAACAATAAAATACACGCTTCGCATGCATTTCACTGTCAAGAATAAATGCCAACATTAACCATATTGTTGTGAATGTTTCGAAATGATCTTACCGATTACTTCTTCGGCTTCTTGGCGCCGTACTTGGAACGGCCCTGCATGCGGTTTGCTACGCCTGCCGTATCCAAAGTGCCTCTGACTACGTGGTAACGTGTACCGGGAAGATCCTTGACACGGCCGCCGCGAACCAGGACAACGCTATGCTCCTGAAGATTGTGCCCCTCGCCGGGAATGTAGCTGGTCACTTCAATCCCGTTGGAGAGACGGACTCTGGCAATCTTACGCAGAGCTGAGTTAGGCTTCTTGGGAGTAGCAGTCTTAACAGCGGTGCACACGCCGCGCTTCTGGGGAGAAGCCGTGGCAACAGAGCGCTTCTTAAGAGAGTTAAAGCTTCTCTGAAGAGCAGGGGCGGTAGACTTCTTTGCAGCAGTCTGTCTTCCCTTTCTAACTAACTGGTTAAATGTTGGCATTTCCTTTACCTCCTGTATTATTTGCTCATGCCCACATTTCCAGGCATGCCTTTTAATTCTATTGATAGGGCTATCGTTTGTCAAGTTCACATGAAAAACCGGGTTGACAGCTCACATGAAAAATCGGGTCATAGCCTCATGAACTGCCACATGCAAAAAACAGATTGACAGTCACACACAAAAACTGGGTTGACAGTCACATGTGAAATTCGGGCGAAATCGGATTGACAGCCACATGTGAAATTCGGGCGAAATCGGATTGACAGCCACATGTG
>NZ_JAQT01000020.1:0-62472 GCF_000524295.1 Shuttleworthella sp. MSX8B | reverse complement strand
TTTGAAGACGTGTCATATCCTCATCAAAACCGTCCAGAATCTTATCGGCCTCTGTTCGGGCATCATCAAGTGCCTGTTTTCGGATTCTGCGTCCCTCTTCATCTAATGTATCAAGAAGATGAGTTGCCTCCTGTTCTGCACGCTTTTGTGCCGCCTCCGCAGCCAGTCTCTCTTCCCTTTGGCTGACAAGCCTGTCTCTTAACAATGCGTTATTGACACCTTGCCAAGTGTAAAGAGTATCTATCATCTGTGAATTGCTGTATTGTATTGCAACTCTTATTACCTTTTCCAATAGGAAGGAGTCATACCCTATTGAACTTCGATAAAGATATCTGCGATGTCCAATAGCCTGATTCGGATAATAAATACCTATTGCACCGTAGTATTCATTTTTGCTATCGCACATATCCTTTAATCGGAGATTTGTAACATTGCTTTTTTGAACAAGTACATGTGCAACACCCTTTAATCGACCTGCAAGCACTTTAACATTAACTGGATCCTCGTCATAATAAGTACTTGAAATATAGACTACTAGAAGTTTATATTTTCTTCTCCCATTAATTATGTCTGAAACTAATTCCAGATTATCTTCATCAATAAACTCCGGGTCGCGTGAAACCGGGAGATTTCCGTCATCTTTAAGGTATCTGCGTTCAATAAGCAAGGTTATAAAATGTGGTGTCGAGAACTTCGGATCTGTAAAAAGCGCTTCTTGCGTATAGCTTCTGTCAAGACGAACAGCCATCTTCATTGCTGAGAAGTTCATGACATAATCTGTATCCCAAATAGAACCATCCTCTTCCTGCTTTTCATAGCGGACGGCAATCACATTCTGATTTCGATATTCCTCAATTGCAAGCCACAGTTTATCATTGCCATAGCGAATATTTCTTTCGCCATGCCAATCAATCCCCGGGATAATATTACTTGTGTATGGACTACCCTGATTCCATTCTATAACCAGCCGAATGAAATCATCTTTTTTCATAGATGCGTTTATATCCAGAATTGTTGAAAACAGCAGCACTTGTTTATCCTCCTATCTCCTCAGCCTTTCCGAATCTTACGGATCCCTTTGACAATTTCAGGGACGTACTTTTTAAGGACTCCCCCAACCACTACAACGATAGCAAAAAATCCTCTGCTCCAATGTATAAAATACCATCATTATCATGTTTAGGAATAATGTGCTTCCTTACAATCACCATCTTTTTAATATAGATAATAATCTCATTTAATTATCATATAGCTACCTCTCAAGAATAATTCAGGTGGATTTCCACCTTTTTATTTCGAGTTTTATAATTTCGTTCAAACCCGGAGATGTGTATAAACACTTGAAACAGGTTAAAAGAGAGTGATTTCTCTCTCCCATGCGTCTATTTCCATATGATTTTCTGAACGATGTTCCCCTCACATAGAACAAAGTCAATGTATTTCCCCATTAGCTCCCTTGTAAGCTCATTGTCCTTAACTACCTCATCCTGTCTTTTTGACTGAATAAATCCCTATATGTGGTTGCAAGTAGGACACTGAACATAGAATACGAATATCCGGATAGTTGAGTTACTTTCTTTTCGTTGATTTCATCAGATTGCCTGTCTCATTTAGCTTTCTTGGGTTTCTTTTCGGGCAGTTCCGCATACATACCATCCAGAAGTTCTGTAATCAAATCCGTATCCTCAAATCTGTCGAATACATACATCAATGTCTTTGAACCTTCATAGGGATAACGCAATTCTGAGTCTGCAAGAAGTTTATCAGTTGTCGGCGTTCTCTTTAAAAACAGTTCATTATCACAAATATCACCTATCAGTCTGCCATTGAGGTATACAAGATATCCGCCCATCATGGATTTTATGACAATATCACCTGCTGCAGAAAAAACCTCACGAATAAATTCGTTAAATTCATTCACTATGATTGCCTCCTTCAAATTCAAATATTCCTTACTTTATGATAACTCTTTCCCTATTTATCCTCAAAATTTCAGCAATGGTTGATGATTGCCTCGTGGTTTTTTGAATTCCTTCTCGCCCCCAAGCCAATCTTCAGACCGAAATTGTCAACCATGCACCGTCACCTCCTTGCAGTTGGCATGAAAAAGCGCCCTTTCATCGAGAATTTGGTGCAAAAACGTCCGAACTTCTCGGTAAGAGAGTGATCTTGTCAATAATGGTTGACAACTTCTCCTCAAGGGCAAGCAAAAAAAAATAAACCCTCTGCGCACCCATCGGTGTGAGAAAGGCGATAATTCCTTATATTCAAAACACCCTAACGAAAACGGGCAGAAATCCTTGTATCAATCACGCAACGGCTTCATCCGTATATATTCCGGCAAACTCCCAATCGTCACGTCATTTGATGTAAACGCCGGTCACCTCCAGATCGAAGTTCAGGCCGGAGGTGCTATAGTCTCTTGCAAAGCCGTTTCCTCCAACCAGTCCCACGCAGGCACAGGTCCAAAGCCCCGCCGTAGTCAATCCCTTAATCCCCTGTTTCTCTGTGACCAAAATGGTGCCCACACCTAAGAAACCCACACCGCTGATGACCTGGGCGCCCAGCCTGGCCGAATCTGCCTGCTGATAAAACTGAATACTCATATACTGACCGGTAAGCATTACCAGCGCCGATCCCAGACAGACAAGCGCATGGGGTCTTGATACCGGCTCAACGCCTTTTTAATCCCCTCTCAATTCCGATGACAGCTCCCATGACCGTCGCAATCGCCAGACAGCCAATGATGGCTGTTGTGCTCTATCCCGACAGGATGTTCATCCGCTCTCTCCACAAATCAAGTCTTCCGTTTCCAACATGGATCGCATCCAGCTGGCAGAAAAAGAGCTGACACCGGACACCCGATTCCTACTTTTCCCTACAGAGAGCCGTAATTTCCTCCGGCTCCGGCATCATGCGCAGAGCTCCTCTTCTCCTGACAATCAAAGAAGCTCCCGCATTGGCTCTCTTAAGCATGCGCTCTAATTCATCAGCCTCAAGATCCTCTAGAAGAACTCCTGTTCCTTCCTCCTGCAATCCGTCCGCTCCAGTATTCTTTTGATCTGTCCTCTCCAGGAGGAAGTTAAGCATATTCCCGGTAAAGGTATCTCCTGCTCCCGTTGTATCCACGAGCTCTGCTGCCGGATAGGGATTAGCATAGACAATCTCATCTTTGTAGTAGGCCAGGCTTCCGTTCTCACCCAAGGTAATGCAGATCAGGCGCGGTCCATATTCCTTCTGTATCCAGCTTGCCGCCTGGTCATAATCCTTCATCCCGGTGAGGAATTCCACCTCATTGTCTGAGATTTTAAGAACATGACAGTGGCAGATGCCGTAGATCATGGCCTCTCTTGCCTCTGCCATGTCCCTCCAGAGGGGCGGACGCAGGTTGGGATCAAAGGAAATCAAAGCCCCCGACTCTTTCGCCAGCCCAATGGCCGCCTCCGTCGCCTGCCTGCAGACCGGATCTGTCATGGACAGAGTTCCAAAGTGAAAGATCCGGCTCTGCCGGATCAGGTCTTTCCTGACATCCGCAACTGACAGCATCATGTCCGCCCCCGGATTGCGGTAGAAGGAGAAGTCCCGGTCCCCATCGGCCAACTTATGCACAAAAGCCAGCGTGGTATGAACCTGAGAATCAAAGCAGAGCCCCTCGGTATCAATCCCGCACTCCGCGAGAATCCCTGCCAGCTTCCGGCCGAAGGCGTCCTCTCCTACCTTGCCGATAAACGCCGTCCTGCGCCCATACTTGGCCAGCATGGCCAGCACATTACAGGGAGCCCCACCAGGATTGGCCTCCAAAAGGGGATTTCCCTGCTCGGAAAGCCCGTTCTCTGTAAAATCAATCAGCAACTCGCCCAGGGCTGTTACATCATACTGTTTCATGACAGAATCTCCTCTTCCAGACAGCTTACTCGTATTATTTCATAATTCTATTCCATCACAGCAAAAAATCCTCATCTTAGAACACGTTCGCTTCGATTCATTCCCTGTACCTACACAGACTTATCTATAGATTATTCTGCATCTCAACTCTTTTCAATCTATGCTTCACAATTGATATATGATTCTGCGCGGAACAAATGCAGAAACCTTTTGCGTCTCTTGGCATCTCATAGATGGTTCCGCTGCAAACGATCTCCCCATCATTCACGAATATCTCAAATGAGTACTCATCCAAAAGAATTCGCAGATTCATTTCCTGATCCTGAGCAACATATAATTCGCGCAGGGATGGCAGATCAGCGGAACGATTTGTGCGACTTCTGTCGACACTCAAAATCTGTCTCACGCTGTCGTAAGCAAGCTCCAGATAAAGCTCTTCCTTCTGAGCGCACCGGATCCGGAAATCCGTCATATGTTTCTCCCCCTGTATATGCAGGCTCACATCCATCACACGGTCAGAAACTTTTTCTAAGTATTTCCACTGTTTATTGAGATCCCCGGATTGCTGATCTATAGATGCAGAGACATCTTTACATATAACTGTATCTTCATATAGCTCTTCAATCTCCCGGATCGGACGCTGGCATAGCTTTCCATCCCGAAAGAATATCTCTCTTGGAAATGTCATCATGCCAAACCATTTCGCGCCTTCAGGAGCCAGACTTCCGCTCTCAGGCGCCTGCATCCAGGCAATCATGATCCGCCTTTTGTCCGGCATCCGCAGGGTTTGAGCCGCATAACAATCAAATCCCAAATCCAGCCCCTGCACTGCCTTCACCTGAAATTTCTTTAACTGTTTATCATATTCCCCGAGAAATGCCAGCACGCAAAAGCCGTTTCGGAGATTTTGATCTTTCCCCTGAACATTCATCGCAGAGATCATCAGAACATGCTTCTCGCCCAGATTAAAGAAATCCGGGCATTCCCACATTCGTCCATAAACGCCATCATTCTTCAGGAGTACTCCCTGATATTTCCAGTGCGAGGCATCCACAGATTCATAGAGAACAATCTCTCCCAAGCCACTTTTGTTGTCTCGAAGAGCTATCACCGCATGATATTTTCCACCTTCAAACCATATTTTGGGGTCTCTGAAGTTCCTTTTATCCCCCTCCTCAGGCAGATCATTTTCAGTGATCACGGGGCCATATTTTTTAAAGTGATACCCATCACCTTTGGCAATGCACTGTCTCTCACAGCGATCTATCGTCTTATCATCGCACAGCCTTTCGTCATGTGCTGTATATATCAGCAGAAGCGTTCCATCCCGATCTGTAATTGCGCTTCCGGAGAACACACCTGTTTCATATGTCTGATCCGGAGCCAAGGCTGCTGGCTCATAGGTCCAATGCAACAAATCGAAGCTGGACCAGTGGCCCCAATGCATCGCATCCCAGTGACTTGCATATGGATAATATTGATAATATAGATGATATTTTCCATTGTAATAGGAAAATCCGTTTGGATCATTCAGCCAGCCACAGGCCGGTGTCAGATGATAACCGGGCCTTTCTTCTGCGCTGATATCCGATATCTTCCTTCTCTCATACGCCCGCGCCTCCTCTAATGTATAATTCATAGTCTTTTCCTTTGATACTCCTGGTATTCTTCTTTTGTCATAGATGATATCCCCCGTATTAGTTCTACATCGAGCTTGATCTCACTCTCTGAAACGAATTCACCCTGTATCTTCTGCATCAAAGTCCTGACTCCAACATCCGCCAGAGATCTGATCGGCTGCTTAATGCAGGTCACTGTCGGATAGATCATATTCAGGAAACTGGCCCCGTCAAAGGAGACAAAACGTATGTCATCCGGAATTTTTTTCCCTTGTGTTTGAACATATTTCATGTAATGCAGCACAAAAGAATCTGTCCCAAAGACGCCATCGATCTCCGGATACTTTTGAAAACAGTCCTGACACAGTTCCTCAAAATAACCATCATCAAACTCATTCCAGCGAATCAGAACATTAACGCACTCCGCATGATTTTCCCTCATAATCCTTTCAAATTCCTCATGGCGTTTGTTAAAAGGAAATTCTGCTTTTGTCTTATGATCCCGAAACTGAAGAACCCTTTTGCAGCCGGATCGAAGCAATTCATTTGCAGCCAGAGCCCCGCCTTTATAATGATCGACCGTGACTCTCTCTATCTGTCCCGGAACATAAATCGTGTCAAATGAGACAATCGGCCCCTGCGCCTTAACATAGCGATCCTGCCTCAAATCATGTGTACAGGTCAAAATTCCATCAACCATATTCCGATCTAACATATCGAGATAAAGCTGTTCATTGCTCTTCTCCCCATTTGTCTCGCAAAGCATTGTTTTATAGTTATACTGTCTGAGACTCCTCTCACACTCCGATACGAGCTCGCTGAAATATGGATTCTGAAGATTGGGAACAATAATTGCAATATTCATCGTTCTCTTCTGCAGGAGGTTTCTTGCCATTTCATTCGGCTGATAATTCAATTCTCGGACAGCCTCTCTTACCTTTTCCCGCGCGTTAGCTGAAGCATATCCGTTATTATTCAACACACGTGAGACGGTCCCTATACTAACTCCCGCCTTCTTTGCGACATCCTGTATTCCAATCATTGTGTCCCCCTCGTCTAAGATTCCCACCCTATATCGCGGGCAGAGGCCGTACTATATTCTTCTCGGGATCAAGCTTCAACTGATCCGATCTTCCGGTATCCAAAACGATATTGCGCTCAGCTCCTGTCTCTATCATGACGGCGATTATCTCTAAGTCCTCTCTTTTTGCACTCGTCAAAGCCTCAACCTGAGACGCAAAGCAGGCATCTGACGTTTCCGTCCTCTTATTTTCAGTCCTTGCAACAATATGATTCTGAGCAATATAATTACTCTCTCCGTCTGAAATATAAATGATTACCGGATGACACCCCAATGGCCGTAACATATCCCTTTTGCAAAAATAGGAAATATGATTTCCGATCAGAGAATTATCACTCCCGCTGATGCACAAGAGGCCCCCGTCATCATCTCTCTTATTATTGTACTCCCGCATCGGAGTCCATGGCTCATTATCCCTTAAAAAATGGTTGGCAGAAACCAGATTTTCACAACACTGTCTTTCAAAAACCAGCATACCCGGATAAAAAGCATGGAAGCGGTTCGCGCTGATATTTGATTTCGACACATGGAAAAACCGCACCACGCTCTCTCCTCGCGGAAAAATATTATTCCCCGTGATCAAAAGACCTCCAAAATTTTCAGCATAAACAGAATAGCCATGAAACCCTGCTCCAATCAAGTTATCCGTAACTTTAGACGCCTGACCCCAACCTCTTAACTCAATGCAATTACCGCATTCTGCGATAAAATTGTCATGAATCGATAATGCATCTGCGTGATAGACTGTCAATGCGTGCTCCAAATAGACAAATCCCATCTCGTTAATCCGAAAAGAGTCCTGGGCGCTTTTAACCAAAATCCCGGTCTTTCCATTTCGATAGCTATTCTCCGGATTCTCCATTTCACCTGTATCATCTGTAAAGTGCAAACCATCGATACAAAAGTTCGCAAATTCTACAGAACTGATTCTTGGATTTCCTTCTCTCTCAACAAGAAAAGCCGCTCCATCAGGTTCGTTTTCTCCCTTCTTCGGAAGTTCAACCATGATGCGACTCCCCCCCGGCCATATTTCATGTAATTGCCCCCACGCAAGCTCAGGAAGGTTATAGCGAATACTCGAAGATATAAAGCCATGTCCCGCACCCATAATTTTTAAGTAGCTGCAATCAATTCGAACCTGTGTTTTTAAAGGATAATCGCCTGGCGGCAGGAAGATAACTGCCCCTGCATACCCTTCTCCACAAGTATCTATCATTTCAGATTCGCTTTTCCGTCTCTTTATATCTGAAATAATTGAATTCAGGACATAGCCAATATCAACATATGGATCACCATCTCTCCACTTTGTGACATCATAAAAAGTTTCTTTCCTCATATCTGTTTACCCCTTTACCGCACCTGCAGTAATTCCCCTGACAATATACCTCTGTGCGGCCAAAGAGAGAACCATTACCGGAAAACTGAACAGGAATGCGCCTGCGCACATAGGCCCCAGATCTATGCTGTATGCTGATAAAAATCCAGCCAGCCCAACCGTAAATGTCTTGGCTGTGGTACTCGTCAAAAGGAGTGCGATCAAAAAATCATTCCAGGCCTGAAACAGCGTAAAAATAAAGGCCGTTGCCAATCCCGGACTTGCAATCGGCAATATAATCTTCCAAAATGTCTGATGACTGGTACAGCCATCGACACAGGCCGCCTCGTCTAGAGTCCTTGGAATCCCCTCATAAAAACTGAGCATTGTCCACATCACAAAAGGCATATTAATCGCTGCATACACAATAATCAGCGCAATTCGCGTATCATATAGCCCCAGCCGACTGATAATCTCATAAATCGGAACCGCAATGCTCGATGTGGGAATCATCTTTAAACAGAGGATCAAAACAATCAGACCAACTGATATCCTGCTGCCTGAGCGCTGAATCGCATACGCCGCCAAGGATCCCAGAATAAGGGCAATCATCGTGCTGATAAGACTTGTCGACAGGCTGTTCATCAGGAATTTCAAGGCGTCCATTCTCTGAAACAAATTGGCAAAGTTTTCTACAGAGAACACCTTGGGAAAGAAAGTCGGAGGAACCGCAATCACTTCTGCTCCAGGTTTGAAAGAACAGCAAATCACATAAATATAGGGAAACAGCCATAGCACAACTAATATAATTGATCCTGCAATCAAAATTCTCTCAAGGATTTTTGATTTGAGCGTCATTTCGACATCATCTCCATTCTCTTCTAATACTTCCGTGGTTTCCAGAGGTTTTGCATAAATATCAGAGTAAATACAACCAACACGACGATAAAGATAACAGCCATAGCACTGGCATAACCTGCGTTATTAAACCTGGTCAGGGTTTTATAAATCACAATACTGATCGTCTCCGATGAGCTGTTTGGTCCTCCTTCAGTCATTGCCCAGATAATGTCAAAGGTACGAGCGGCATCAATGATTCGAACCGATAGCGCCGTTAATAATACTCCCTTAATCAAGGGGATTTTTATTTTAAAAATCTGATTCCATAGGTTTGCCCCGTCAATTTTAGAGGCCTCCAGCAGACTACTGTCTACCCCCTGCAGACCGGCCAGGAACATGAGCATCATGTATGGTGTTGTCAGCCAGATGTCTGCGATACAGCAGGCGATCAGTGCCCATTTGGGATTCGCCAGCCATAGAATATCCGTCGGCTTCGACAAAATACCGATGCGCGTCAATAATTCGTTGACAATTCCAAAACTGGAACTCATCATTAATTTCCATATCAATCCCGCAACAAGAGGTGCAATCATAAGAGGCGACATCATAAAGGAACGAACCAATCTGCTTCCCTTATGATTTAATTCAAAAATCAAGGCAAAAAGCATACCAAGAACCGTTTCGAATCCAACCGCAAACAAAATATAGATCATCGTATTCTTCAATTGCTTCAGGAATCCGCCTGAGGAAGAAAATGCTCTACTGTAATTTTGTAGACCAATAAATTCTCTGGTCCCAGTAATATCAATTGAAAAAAAGCTGTCAACTGCCATTTTTATAATTGGATATACTAAAAATATCCCCATGAAAATGGCTCCAGGCAAGAAAAAAATCAATAATGTTCTTCTCGATATTAGTTTCATATCATCCCCTTGAACAACAATGGAATACACGCTCCACGATTATTCCATTGTCATGAACAGAGACTGCCACTCCATTCCTGATGTGGCAGCCTCTGGCAAACAGCTTATCGGCTCATCTGCTCAATCTGACTCTTTGCACCTGCGAGAGCTTCTTTTGCATCTGCGCCTCCCAGAACTGACTCTACTGTTCCTGTCAATACCTCTTCGATCTTCGGCCAGTTTTCAACCATCGGTCTTGCCTGTGACTGTGCTGCGCTAAGTGTTGCAAGAACTGCTGATGTATGTTCATTTCCCTGCTCTTTCGCGGCACTTTCATACACAGACTTGCGCCCCGCAATCTTAAGCGTCTGTTTCATGTAGTCTCCATTGTGGTCGTACATAAATTTGATATATTGTTCTGCAATCTCTTTGTTCTTTGACGCCTTCATGACGCACTCATACCAGGGACCTGTGGTCGCCCCAATTCCAGCGCTTCCACCAATCATAGGCGCACACCCGACTTTGTCCGCACCAAGCGCTTTAACAGCCGCGGGATATTGATGACTCCAGTTCAACTGCATCGCAACCTTCCCATTGGTAAATAATTCCTGAGACTCTGTTGCCGCCGTCGATAAAGAATCTGAGGGAGAATAATCTGCCTGCGCCATCTCTTTCATGAAATTCAACGCATCCACATAGGCCTGATCCGTCAAATTAACCTTTCCATCTTTATCAAAGACCAGACCCTTTGCGCCTGCCTGACATGCGAAATCAAGAAAAGAACAGACTGCATCTGAACCACTGCCAAAGACCGTCGTTCCATACATGTCATTTGTCTTTAATTGCTTAGCCAACTCCTTATATTCGTCCCAGTTCTTTGGCACCTTGTTCTCTGGAATCAGGTCTTTTCTATAAATCAATATTTTGGAATTAACCCACATAGGATACCCCAGCAATTGTCCATTCATACTCCCAGAGGATTCCAATGTTGGAAGGAAATCGCTTGTATCTGCATTTTTCAGCGGCTCGATTGCCTTCTGGAATGCCGGGAGCCAGACGACATCCATGCAGGCGACATCGTGTGTTGCCTGATTTGCCTTGACCTCAGTTGATATTTTGTCATACATTCCTGAATAGGCAACCGCGTCCACAACTACCTCATAACCGGTCTGCTTCTTAAATTCCTCCGAGGTACTCTTCGCCAGAGTCTCTGCCGGCGAACCACTCTCCACTAGCACATTAATCTTCTTTGCATCAGAAGATGTATTTCCCCCAGCGCCTTTCGTACCACTGTTTCCGCAGGCCATCAGCCCAGAAGCTGCGGTTAATACTGCTAAGAATACTGCTAGATACTTCCTACTCCTCATGTCTTACCTCCCTGATTTTTTGTGTAAACCTTTTCACATTTCTCTCAAATAGAAAAGGTCACAACATATCCGTCCCTAATTCCTTCTGATGGATGTGTAAACCTTTTCATATCTTGAATTTATCTTACCCCTTTGCCTCAAAAAGTCAACTACCTATCGCCTTGCAAATATAACAATTCTCTGTTTTTATTTTTGTGTAATTTATACAGACGATATCTCTTCTTCCCATTCATCGTGATGATTCCACCCCAATTACTCCATACTTTTCCACCTGATGTGGCTCTTTTATCCGTCTTATCCCCGCAAAAAACGAGGACCTGTCATACAGACAAATCCTCGCTCCTTACTTCCTCTTCCAAACCGCGGATCTCATTGAAAACCATGCCCGCGTTTTACCCTTATACGCTTACACTCTTATGCTCTCGATTTCTTGGCCTCTCGGCCTCTTGATATCTTGATTCCTTATACTCTTGCCCTTCTTTACTTCTCATTCCTTCTGCGCTTGATAATCGCAAGACGAACCCAAGTCAGAAAACTGCCTGCAAGCAGGGCGACAGCGATTCCGATCAGAAGCGACTGTTCGTCGCCTGTCTTTGCGGCCGTCACCTCCTGTCTCATTGAATTCTGCTGGTTCTGGGCAGACTTCCGAGACTTGTCCGTCTTTTGACTGCCGAGCGCCGTCTTCTGATCTGATACAGACTTGCCATTTGCTCTGATCCGCGCGCTCGCCTGATCCTGCTTCTTAATCCCGGAGTTTTCCGTCCCCGGCTTCACTGGATTTAAATTCTCTCTTCCGACGTCTTCCGCCCCCGGCTTCTTTTGATCCTCCGTCTCAGGCTTTTCCGGACCCGGCTTCTTTGGACTCGGATCCTCTTCCTCGGAATCCTGTGGCTTGACCTCCCGCGTCTGATACAGATCCATTGCCGGCGTCGGGTCGATTCCTGTCCTCCAGTAAAGCTTCAGCAGGGGATCGTCCGCCCCGATCGCCTCACTCTGCGCGCCGTCCGCTATATGCTGTCTGGAGCTGGTCACCTTCACCTCTCCGGCGATTGCCTTGCCCGGATTGGAATTTCTCAGCTTACTGGCATTTGCTCCCTGCAGGAAAGCCTCAGCTGTCTCAATGCTCCCCTTTCCGCTAATGGCGTTCCCGCCATCACCCCAGAGGACATCGCCGCCGATCGCTATCACTTTCCCCTTGCCGTCGATCTTACTTCCTTCCTCTAATTCAATGGCGTTTCCGCCCTTTGCGTTCAGAAGAACCTTTCCAGCTCCGCCGTAAGCGGCCAGCTGTGCCCCGTCTTCCAGATAGAGCCTGCCCCTCACACGCAGAGCAGTCTGTCCCCGGTCACTTCCCGCTTCATCTCCCCTGATAAATACCTGTCCCTTTACTGTGACATTTCCACTCATCGTCACGACCGGCTCCGCTGTCGTGCGATCCGTCCGGCTTCCGTTGGCCAGGTAGTTCGCATTAGAATAAATAGCCGCGTTCTCGAGGATCGCTCCGTCCGCCAGGCGAAGCTGTCCGCAGATGGATGCCCCTGTCGTGAATTTCCCCGCGAAGGAATCATAATTCATGGAGAATTTTCCCCCGTCCTGCACATCGATAATTCCCTGAACCGTGGAGTCTGACAGATTCAGTTTACCCCCCTTCTCAACGACGATGCGGACACTGCTCAAGATCTTCATATTCTTCAGGGTCAGATCGCAGCCGGCGGGAATATAGAGGGTCTGTGGAATCCTTCCCTGCTCCACATCTTCCCAGGCGATATCATATCCGAGCACCCCATAGGTTCCGCTCTCATGGGAACCGAACCAAACCTCAAGCTTAGCCGGTACTCGAACCGCATTGTCCTGTCCGGACACATTGCTTCCAAACTCCCGGATCGCCCAGGGCTCCATGATATCCCAGGCCATCAGGCCATTGGCATATTTTTTGAGATTTTCCTCCTTCAGCTGATCCGCCAGCTTCTCCTGACCCGAATATACTGTGAAGGGGAGGCTGTTGCTGACTGCCACCCGCCCCTGCCGGTCTGCTACCGAGACAGAAATCAGATAGCGACCCGGATCCTTAGGTGTTCCGCTCAGGGTCAGACTGCTGGACAGGGTCAGGTAACGTCCCTCCATCCCGCTCTGGCTTCCCGCCGCAGTACCGCTGGCTGTATCCGGCACAAGATTTACCCTGCACTGGCCGGGATCCAGCTGGATTTTCGAAGTATGATCCAGTTCTTCCCAGTCCTGGTCACTCGGCTCCTGCCCCTTCTTGACCAGGGCCCCATAGACCTTGACACTGCTGTTCTGGTTCTGGGATGTTCCGCTGAGACTGGCGCTTGTCACGCCATCATAGTTCTTCTGCCCCTTGATGGCTGCCTCGAAAGAGCCCTGCAACTTAACCCTGAATTCATAGGGATCGCCCTGCTGATCGTCCTCAGCCAGGCTGGCATTCCCATCAGCATCGATAAGGAACTTGAAGCTCAGATCCTCATAGCCCTCCGCCTTAACGCGGACACTGTCTCCGCTTTTTAAAATGGGAATGGTCTGCGCGGCGCTGAAATCCTGGGCGGCAAAAATCAGCTGATTTGTCTCAGCCTTTTTCTGGTATCTTCCTCCCATATTGGGACTGTAGGGATTCTCCGTCCATACTTTTCCGTTGACAGAGATCTCCTTTACCTTGGCAACATAAGCATCCGCGTCCGAGACCGTGATCTTCCAGGTGCTGCCCCAGAGACCCAGGCTGAGCTTCAGCTGACTCAGATTGATCTTGCCCGCCGTGTTTCCGCCCGGCACATTCCCGCTGCCGGATTGATTTCCGCCACCGGACTGACCTCCGCCGCCGGACTGATTTCCGCTGCCGGACTGGCCTCCGCTGCCCGACTGGCTCCCGCTCTCCTTTTCCACCGTCGCCTTATATTCATAAGGGTAAACGGCGGCATTCTTCTCTACCTTGACCTTAATCGTCTGGTAGCCCTTTGCCTTGATCGTGATTTGGGCCGGATAATCCGGGTTGACCAGCTTCAGCGCCCGGTATCTTCCATAAGCTCCCGTGACCTCCGTCACCTGCCAGACCTTCTCAGACGTCCCCCAGCTGATCGTACCCTTCACATATTTACTGCCGTCAACCGTCAGCTCCTTGATCTGATTCATCCAGTTCTGGTCTGTAAATTCCAGATTCAAAGTCTCCGGCATAAACCCGCTGACGGTAGCGCTCTTGACCTCACTCGGTCCCTCTTGCTTCTCTGCCGCCGACACAGGCAAAAAGCAGCTTGTCATGACAAGCAGGGCGGACGCCAGCAAGCTTCCTCCCCTTGTAATCATGGCTTTTTTCACGTTTTTCTCCCTTCTTCCGTTCCCGATCCGTCTTCTAACGACTCATTTCCTCGCGTTTGAATCATCCGATGAATTAGCGCTTTGTTAGTATAAACTAACTTCCTTTGAAAAAGGTAATCGTTTACCCCTGTCCTTGTCAATTCCCCTCTCGCAACTTTACAGATTTTGACAGCGGCCCGATATAAGGAAGTGAGCTCCGGCCAATCGAGTAGGAGGCGGTGATTAGCCGCCGTCCTCTCACACCACCGTGCGTACCGTTCGGTACACGGCGGTTTCAACAGTTGACGTGCATGGACTGATATGCTGTGGATAGATCAAAGAATCCCCAGTGTATCAGTCTTTCTTTTGTTAACGCCCTCTTGACCACTCCAACATTCGACATGCGCCAGTAGGACTTACGGCTATATGCTCCTTCGCAGGCTGCCCATTCAGGCAGGCCCAGCCCCAGAAGCTTCCGTTTGCGTGTCCTTGGCAGTTTCCACTGCTTCCAGATGCACATGCGAATTCTCCTGTACAACCAGCCGTTGATGTCTTCGATGTTGCTTTTCATATCTGCAATGCCGTAGTAGTTCAACCATCCCCGCGCACTCTTTTCTATACGCTTCATGGTATTGACTATGCTGCCGCATCTGCTCCGGGAAGTGAGCCCGCGCAACTTGTCCTTGAACTTCTTCTTGGATTTCTGATGTACTCTGATGAATACGCCTTTCTTCCCCTTCCCAAAGCAGAAGCCAAGGTACTTAAAATTTCGAGTTGCAAACACGCTGACCGTTCTGCTTTTCCCCCGATTCACCTTTAGCTTCAAGGTTTCCTCAAGGTACTTCACACTGGATTCCAGTAGCCTTAGCGATGCCCGCTCACTTTTCGCCAGCAGGACGATATCATCTGCATAGCGGATACACGGCACCCCTCGTTTACTGAACTCCTGATCAAACTCGTTCAGATATATGTTCGCCAACAGGGGAGAGAGACTTCCGCCCTGCGGTGAACCTTCTTCTGTCGGAGTCACAACACCGTTTTCCATCACTCCACTCTTCAGATACCTTTTGATCAGCTGTATGACCCGCTCGTCCTTTACATTCTGCCGTAAGAGGTTGAGCAGTTTCACATGGCCTATCGTATCGAAATAATTGGACAGATCGAGAACCACGGCTCTCGTGTATCCCTGCTCCACATACTCCTTTATCTTCCGAATGGCTTCCTTTGCACTTCTTCCCGGTCGGTAGCCGAAGCTTCCGTCCGAAAACAGTGGCTCATAGATGGGCATGATCTGTTGAGCCATAGCCTGCTGGATAGTGCGGTCGATTACCGTCGGAATACCAAGCTTTCGTATTCCGCCGTCTGGCTTCGGGATCTCTTTGCGTCTCACGGGAGAGGGAGTGTAATGTCCTCTCCTTATCTTCTCTATGAGTTCACTCTGATGCTCCTTTAACCACGCACGCGCGTCCTCGATGGTCATCCCATCGACTCCGGGCGCTCCCTTGTTTGCCTTCACTCTCTTATAGGCACGGTTAAGGTTATCCTTATCCAGTATCTTCCCGAGAATATCCGGCTCTGCACTGTCCCTTTCCTTCCATATCCGGTTGAAAGAGCGGTGCGCTCTCACATACCCTTTGCGTTCCGCGCTATCTCTTTGCGAGCAGCCATTGTTTCCAGTGTTTTCTGTACCCATTCGCCCTTTCCTCCTTTCCGGGTTGTACTTAGGACTCCTGTTGATTCGGCCCTTCACGGTTTTCCGCTACTATGACCTCTGCTGACTCCTGCGCGTTCAGCAACGCTTTCGGCGATGGTTACTCCTTTCGGAGCGTTCCGCGCAGGCCTCCCCGGGTACCACACGTTTCTTTCTCTCCATCTATCTGCCACATTTATCCCGTATGATTCCGTGTAGTTATTGGGCTTCGGCTTGTGTTGCAGTCTTACCCTCACACGAGACCTTCTATGTGATTTCTGTTCGTCAGACCAGAGATTTGCCCGTGGTTAGTCTGTTCCCACATCCGGCTTCCTTCAGATTCCACCTCACGATGAACACCCTTGCCTTCGGCTATATCCTTCCCACTACCGGGCGGATTCCGGACTTGCACCGGTTAGAAAACGTGCGCCGCCAGGCGCACAACTTAAAAACCCCTCCCACCGTCTGGTGGGAGGGGTTATATCATTCAGCGTTTATTCATGACAATAGAGAATGCTCAAAAAACATATATTCCATTGTCCATCTGTAGCCTGACAAGATACAGGATGATTTTCTTAATATCCGCCGTAGGAGTAGGTTCCCCACTTCTTCAGCAGCGTTCTGATATTGCCGCCGAATCTGCGATTGACCTGCTTGGTCAGAAAAGCCTGGTGGCTGGCATGGCTGTCGACTCCCGCGTAACCGGAGCTCGTCTGCCCGAAGCCCTTGCCCTCAATGGTGTGAATGACCCAGGTGGCCTCCTCGACAGAGAGATCATCAATCAGGCTGTCCAGTCCGGTTGACTTGTGGTAGGCGGATCCCTTTCTATGTCCCGGAATGGCCAGAAGCAGTCTTGCCACCTCGCGGGCATTGGCGCTTCCCGTCATGACGAGAAGTCCGTCAGAACCGAAGTAGGGGCTGACCGTGCTGACTTCCACTGAGTCCGTTTCCTGAGATGTGCTCTCAGCCGTATTCGTCGCTGCTGTCTGCGCGCTTGCGGCCTGCTCGGCTGCAGCTGCCTGAGCCTTCTTCATCGCCCTGCTCTTGGCCGCTTTTGTCTTGGTCTCCTCAGCTGCCTTTGCCTTGGCTTCTTCCTCGGCCGCCTTCGCATTGGCTTCGTCGGCCTTCTGCTTAGCCTCGGCAATCGTCTTGTCGCCGGTCTGTGCCAGAGACTCTGCCGCCTTGGCCGTCAGCTGGCCCGAAAGACTCGCCGCATCTGTCTGTGCTTCATTCTCGGAAGCACCCACCAGGTCTACCTGCTCCTGGCTGACACTGGCTGTCGTAGCCTGGGCAGAAGCCATTGCCTCGGACGCCGAATCGCCGGTACTTCCCATTGTCTGCAGGGACATAGCGCCGGAGAATACTGTTGTCGCAACCAGCAGGCCGACTGCCAGACGATTCTGCAGTCTGTGATTGGCCAGTGACTGGCGCAGGTGCTTGACTTTGTTTTTTACATTTTTGTTATCCATGGATCTTATTATTACATAAATGTTACAAATGTCAAGTCCATCTGAAACATTTCTGTGAAGACTTGGTGAAGGCGCTTATGCGCACTCTCCCTCCTGTCCCCTCCATGAATCGCAAGGCGGATCCCCCGGTTTCGATTTCCCCATTCACCTCCTTCAGTTCCCCTGCTTGGGAGAGACCTCCAGATAGTCAAGAAGCGTCGCCTGAAAATCTGCCCCCTTCATGCGGCAAAGAGCGCCCGCGGCGCAGGAGATCTCGTCATATTTCAAAACCGCGTCCCGCCTGATGTTCACTCCAGAAATAACGACGGGTACAGGATCTCCGCTGTGCTCTCTTCGCTCGCAGGGCGTCGAATGATCCGCGGCGAGCGCAATGATGACATTTCCCAGATCCTCCCTGGCGGCGATCAGTTGCTCGACACAGGCGAGCATGTGGTCATATTTCTCGATTGCCTGTACCTTCCCTGACGGACGATTGTCATGTCCCATCAGATCTGTCGCCTTATAGTGAAGCGCGACAAAGTCATGGTCTTTCAGCGCCTCCACTGCCATGCCGGCCTTCTTTTCCACATCTGTGTCCAGGTTCCCCGTGAAGCTGCTGTCGGTCATGACATCAAAACCCGCGATTCTGGCGACACCTAAAACCGTGCTCTCCGCCGCGACACAGGCCGCGGTATAGTGAAGAGCTTCTGTGACCTTCTGGATCGCGGGCATCTTACCCGCTCCTCTGGTCAGGATTGCGTTGGCTGCCAGCTGTCCGGCGGCAAGGCGCTTTTGATTCAGAGCGTGCCCGCCCAGAATCTCGTGCGCTCTTATGAGAAACTGATTCAAGACCTCCGCTGTAAATGCCGCCTCCTTGGACCCGTCGAGAGCCCGGGCAAAGTTGATCCTATGATCCTCGACCTTGGGATCCGTATCAGAAATGCGGTCTGACAGGCCCTCTCCGCGGAGGACCAGAACTGCGCGGTGCTCTGTGGCCTCTTTAAAAAGGATCTGAACCCCATCGATCTCCAGTCCGTTCAAGGCCCGCGCCAGCTCCCCGGTCCCCTCGCGAATCCGTCCCGCCCGCCGGTCTTTGACGAGGAAATCCCCGTCGACGCTGGCGAAATTACAGCGGAGCGCGACATCTCCAGGCAGGAGCTCTACCCCCTCTCCAAAGGCTTCGATCGGACCTCGCCCCGGGTAGTCCTTCAGGTCATATCCCCCCAGGAGAATCATATGCCCGAAATCCGTCCCCACTGGCACGCCCGCCCGGTAAAGGTCTACGATTCCGCAGGATCCCTTCTCAGCCAGCCGGTCCAGGTGCGGCGTGTTGGCATATTGCAGCGGCGTTTTCCCGTCAAGGCTCGGACAGGGCCGATCTCCCAGACCGTCTGCAATCGCCAGAAGAATTTTATTCTTCATAATAAAAGTTCCTTTCCTGTCAAGCATTCTGCATTCCAATCATTCCAGATTTCAGCCGAACAATTATCCAAAGACTCAGTCGGGTAATCTTTCCAGGCCTCAGCCGAATCATCACCCCAAACCTCGGCCAAATCATCATTTCATATTTCGGTTAAGCAATCGTTTCATACTTCAGACATACGATCATCCAAAGCTTCCGTAAAATCATCATTCTAAACTTTGACCGGGCAATCATTCCAAACCCCAGCCTCCAAAATGCGATCTGGCCTCAGCCTTCAAAATACTCTCTTGCCCTCTGAAGTCTATGACTTAATTCCACGGACACAAGCCCTTTTTCACAGACCCTTTTACAGGACAAATCGAATCCAGGCAAAATATACCAGACACAGGGCGCATGCCTCAATGAAGCAGGCGATGACTCCGTAGAGCAGCTCGTCCTTGACCTCAAAGTAACCGGTCCCGAAATAGAGCGCGTTCACCTTGGAATGGGGCGGCAGCGTTATGGTACAGGAAATGCCGAAGGAACAAACCAGGGCAAGAGCTGCCGCGTCCATCCCCAATCCCTTGGCCAGAGTGATGATCGCGGGAATCAGGATAGTGGTGCGAACGGTCTTGCTGGTGAAAATCAGATGGCTGAATACCGTGATGAAAATAAGGGCGATCGCGACCATCGACGGGGCCAGGTGATTCAGTCCAGTCGCGTTGATCAGGCGGTCAATCATCCAGCTCGCGGCCTTGGAATCGTCCAGCGCGCTGCCAACGGCATATGCTCCGGCGGAGAAAATCATCAGATCCCACTTGATATTCGCCTCCTTCCATTTGATGACTCCGATTCCCGGCATCAAACAGAGGAGCATACTGAGTACAGCGGTCTGCTCTGTGCTGATCGCAAATCCGAACCAGCTCTTCTGATAATCCCCGGTCGCCCACAGAAGCAGGGTGATCAGGAAAATAACCGCGGCCCGTTTTTCCTTTGCGCTCATTGGCCCGAGATCCGCAAGCTGTTGTTTCAGCGAGGCAACCGCATCGGACATATTTCCCGAGAACTCGTCCCTGTAGCGATAGAGGCGGATCCCGATCAAAAAAACAATGACCGTTGTGATGATTGCCTGCGGAAGAGAGCCGATCAGCCACTGCATATATCCGATGTGCGCGCCGGTCTGCTCATTGATAAAACCGACGGCAAGCACCTGGGCGCTGGTTGCCGTCATAACAACGGAAGTCGCGAAGGCATTGTTTTGAACTCCCTGTAAGGCCAGGAGCTTTCCGAACCTGCTCTTTCCAGGCGTCGCCTTGTACACCTCCAGAATTACCAGGGCGATCGGAATGATCAGAGAGGCTCTCGCTGTCGTGGACGGCACGAAGAAGGCCAGGATATAATTCACCAGGACAAAGACTAGCAGGGTTTGTGTCGGCGTCTTGGCAAATCTCGTGATCAAAAACAGGGCGATCCGTTTCCCCAGATTGGACGCGCTCATGGCGGAAGTCAGCACGAAGGCGGCGACCATCAGCCAGATGATGTCTTTTCCAAGCATTCCGAACGCGTAGGACTGCTTCTCCACAACGCCCAGCAGGGGAAGGAGCAGGACAACGGCAATCGACGTCAGATAGATCGGAATCGGGCGGGCAATCCACATGATCAGCGCAAATGTGAACAGGGCCAGTGCCTTTTGTCCGACCACAGTCATCCCCTGCGGACAGGGCATGAGCATCAGCGCAAGCAGCGCGGCAACGGCCAGGCAGGCCCCGATCACCTGGCCCCGGCTTATCTTATTAGATTTTTCTTTACTCATAAACTTCTCCTGAAATATTGTTTTCCCTCTTGAGGAGCTCCTGAAAAAGTTCATGCATGCATTTCTTATGATTGATTCTATGGGATGAGATAAGGTGAATCAAATTAAATTATATTTGTCGATCAATAACGATCTGTTATAATTTTGTAAGCAATCTAATTTGAAATGTCGGTCTGAGCATCAAATTCTGGCTATTGAATCCCGGATATTGATTTCCAAGTATTAAATTACGAATATTAAATCCTGGATATTGATTTCTAGGCATCAAATTCCGAAGATCAAATCCTGAATAATGAATTCCGGATATCGACTCAAATGGCTCCCGGCAAATCAGGAAGGCGCATCTGGTGATGTAAAATGGATATAACAAAGCTGAATTCATTCATCGTTCTCGCAAAAAAGGGGAATTTTGCCAGAGCGTCAGAGTTACTTTACATTTCCCAGCCAGCTCTGAGCAAGCGGATTCAGGCCCTTGAAGAAGAGCTTGGCGTTCCCCTCTTCAACCGAATCGGTTCCAGGAGCTATCTCACGGTGGAAGGGCAGAACTTCCTTCGCTATGCCCAGCAGATGGTCTCGACATATAACCTCGCCGTTGAGGATTTGCGTCAGATCAACGGACTGGAGACCGGCACCCTGAATTTCGGGGCGACCAATTTTATCGGCGTCTATATCATGCCCTCCTTTATTTCCCGCTTTCACAGGAAATATCCCAAAATTCATATCAACATGATCATCAACAATTCCAGAACGATCCTGGATATGCTCCATAAGAACCAGCTTGAGTTTGCCGCGATCTCTGATTATATTCTCCGGGATAAGGCTTCCAGAGACCAATACCTCAGCTGTCCCTTTGTGAAGGACCGTCTCAAGCTGGTCGTGGGCAGTGCTCATCCTCTTTTCTCCCGGGGCCACTGTTCCCTGAAGGATGTGGAAAATGAGCTCTACATCTCAAAGACAAAATATTCCTCACAGAATCAATTCCTGGAGGAAATCTTTCAAAGGCATTCCTTTGACTTTAAAAACCGCATGGTTATCAGCAACCAGGAAGCAGTGAAGGAATGCGTGATCAATAACATCGGAGTCTCGATTCTATCCACGCGCTCCGTGACCCAGGAGGTCCTCCATCAGAGACTCGCGACCCTGTCCTTTGATGAATTTGAAATCGAGAGGGATATCCAGTACACCTGTCTGAAGGACCGTCATCTGACCCCGGCGGCCCGGATATTTCTTGATTTCCTGCGTCGGCCCATGTCTGAGTCAAAAGATTCGGATCGATCATAATCAAACATCGACGTGGTTTAAACTCAGAATAAACTATCCATCCAATTGAAGCTCAGAATGAAAATCCGTGCGATTTGAACTCCAAATGAACCATCCATCCGATTGAAATTCAAAATAAATATCCGAGCGATTGAAATTCAGAATATAATATCCATGTGATTCAAATGAGGTAGACTTTATGATCCTGGCTTCCTACTTTAACAAGTTCATGTTCTTTTCCTTCATCGGCTGGCTCTATGAGTGCAGCTACTGCACCATCCGAAACCGCCACTGGGACAACCGGGGCTTCCTCTACGGCCCCATCTGCCCCATCTATGGCTTTGGCGCAATCCTCTGCCTCTTCCTCTTCGGGGACCTTCCCCTTTATCTGATTCAAACCAATCGCCTGCAGCTGCCGCTCGCTGACAACGGCCTGGCCCAGATTCCCCTCTGGCAGATCTTCCTGATCTGCATGGTCGGCTCCGCCATCATGGAATATCTGACCTCCTATCTCCTGGAAAAGCTCTTTCACGCGGTCTGGTGGGATTACAGCCATGTCCCCCTGAATCTTCACGGTCGAATCTGCCTTCCTGCCTCCATCGGCTTCGGCCTGGCCGGCGTCGTAATCAGCAAATGGATCATCCCCCTGGCCATGGAAGTGCCGGATCGGGAACACCCCCTGACGACCATCGTCCTGGCCCTGCTCCTGGCCTTTTATCTGGGGATGGATTCTGGCCTGACCATCGAATCGCTGATTCAGCTGACCCATCGTCTGGACCTCCTCCAGGAGTCCTTTGACAACCGCATGGAATCCACGGTACAGATCGCCTCTTTAGGCCCCGGGGCTATTGCTGTCGCCGCCGGCTCCGCGGCCAGAGAAGCGGCCTTAAACGCCAGGGAAAACCTGTCTGAAGCTGCCGCCATGATACGGGAATCCGCTGCCAGACAGGCCCTTCCCCTGAAAAACAATCTGTCTGAGATCGGTCCCCGCATGACCCGGCGGGAGCGCTATCACCTGCACGCCATTCGCAGCTACCGCGGCCGCAGGCCGGACCCGGACTCCGCCAAACGGGCAGGCAACGCCTTTCGCCGCCTGCAGGACCGCATTAACCGCAGGACAAAGCAATAGTCCGGTTCCCTGATCTGGCCCCTCCTCCTTCCCTGACCCGGAAGAAAGAGGAAGGGGTTTGAACTGTGGCAATCGGCCTGACAACAAATAGTAAAAGCCATGGTTTTAAGCTTTAGAAAACTCTTGCCAGGCTGACAAAAAGCATACATAATCATCTTGACAGATCCATTTCACAATGAGGAGCAATTCAGGTGATGAAAGAACATGAAGAGGCGCGCTTTCGGGAGCTCTCAAGAGACCTGACAGAAGATATCCGGGTTCGCCGCATGAGCCAATACATCCAGCACGGATCCACCACGACCTATGACCATGTCCTGCGGGTGGCGCGCACCGCCTACCGGCTCAACCACATTCTCCATCTGAAGGCCGACGACCACTCTCTAATCCGCGCTTCTATCCTTCACGACTACTATCTCTATGACTGGCATCAGCGGGGCGATCGTCTCCACGGCTACCATCATGCCCGCATTGCCGCCGACAACGCCCTCCGGGATTTCGCCATCTCCCCGGCAGAGCAGGCCATGATCCGAAGCCATATGTGGCCACTCAATCTCTTCTCCATCCCCCTTTCCCGGGGCGGCTGGCTCCTCACAATCGCCGACAAAATCGCCTCGACTCAGGAGACAGTCATGGATCGGATTCGTCCCTCCGCCAGCCCCTGCTGATGGCTGCCACCGCGGATATCATATTTAGTCACACATAAATCGGACCCCTGTATTTCGCTTTTGCACCCCATGTGCGCCTGCAATCTACAGCGGTCCGGTAAACTTATGCTTTGGCTTTACCCCTGATCCGGTAACTTTATGCTTTGACTTTCCCTCGGTAAATCTTTCCTTCTATTCTACTCCCGACTTCTATTTCTGACTTCCACTCCTGACTCGATTAATTTTCCCTTTCTACTCCTGACTTCCACTCCTAACTCGGCTGCTTTTTCCTTTCTACTCCCGACCGCTATTTCTGGCTTCCCTCCTGACACGGTTGATTTTTCCTTTAACTCTGCCCGTAATATTTCCCCAAAAACTCCCTGGTTCTCTCATTTTCAGAGGAGAACATAGCTTCCGGCGTCGCCTCCTCCACGATCAGCCCATGCTCCATGAAAATCATCCGGTCAGAGACATCCCTGGCAAAGGTCATCTCATGCGTGACAATCACCATGGTCATCTTCTCCTCCGCCAGGCTCTTGATCACCTTGAGGATTTCCAGAGTCAGCTCCGGGTCAAGCGCTGACGTCGGCTCGTCGAAGAAGAGGATCTTCGGCTTCATGGCCAGGGCTCTGGCAATGGAGACCCGCTGCTGCTGCCCTCCCGAGAGCTGGCAGGGATAGGCGTTTTCCTTATCTTTTAGCCCCATCTTAGCCAGGAGGGCTCTGGCCTCAGAGCAGACCTCCTCCTTATTTCTCCCCTGCACATGGATGGGGGCGTCGATGACATTTTTCAGAACAGAATAGTGGGGGAAGAGGTTGAAATTCTGAAAGACCAGGCCGAAGATCTGCATGGCCTTTCTCTGGCTCTTCTTGTCCACATAGACCGCCCTGCCGCCCCGGCTCGTCACAATCGGCTTGCCCAGATAAGCCATGGACCCGTCATCCATGGTCTCTAAGAGGGTTGCGCAGCGGAGCAGGGTGGATTTGCCGCTCCCGGACGGGCCGATGATGGAGACCACTTCCCCGGGGGCGACCGCGAAGCTGATATCCTTCAGCACCTGGTTGTCGCCGAAGGTCTTTTTGACATGGCTCATTTCGAGTAAATTCATCCTTGCCTCCTAGTCGTAGTAGCGCATGCTCTTCTCGATGAGCGCCATGATCTCCGCGACGATGAAATTAAACACATAGTAGAAAATGCCAGCGGCAATCAGGGGCAGCACATTGTGGGCAGAGGCGGCGAGCGCCTTGGCCTGTGTGAACATCTCCGCATAGGCGATGGAGAATGCCAGGGATGTATCCTTGACCAGGGTAATGACCTCGTTGGTGACAGAGGGCAGAATGCGCTTGATCACCTGGGGCAGAATGATCTTGAAGAAGGTCTGGCTCCCGGAGTAGCCCAGCACCCGGGCGGCCTCATACTGGCCTGCCGGCATAGACTCGATCCCGCTCCGGTAAATCTCTGCGAAATAGGCCGCGTAGTTGAGGGCAAAGGCGATGATGACGGCCGTCCCCCGGTAGGCGGAGGAGATCTGTATCCCAAAGATGTAGTAGGGCCCGAAGTAGACCACGATCAACTGCAGCATGAGGGGGGTTCCCCGCATAATGGAGATATAGATTTTTAAAATCCAGTGGAGGATGGGGTTCTTCGACATGTAGCCGAAGGCCACCAGCATGCCCAGGGGCAGGGAGAATACCAGAGTCAGGAGGAAGATCTCCACCGTGGTCAGCATTCCTCCGGCCAGCTGACCGATCAATACGGAAATATCCATCTTTTATTTACCATCTTTCCTGGCGGGACAGGGATGGGCCGTCTCCGATCGGACGCCCAAATTTCCACCGGCCCGCTTTTCACTCAATCCTGTCCCGCGTTCGTTTTCTGGGACAGGATGCTGACATTCTCGCCGAAATACTTCTGGGAGATTTTAGCAAATGTCCCGTCGGTATCCATCTCATGCAGGACGCTGTTGACCTGATCCCGCAGCTGCGTGTTGCCCTTGAGGAAGGCGACCGCATACTGCTCGGAGGAGATCTGTTCGTTTAAAATCTGAAACTTGTCCGGCTTGTTCTTCATCTGATCCAGGGCGACGAACTTATCCATGGCGACAGCGTCAACCGCTCCGGACTCCAGATCCATCATGGCCGTATTGTAATCAGCGACCTGATTGAGCTGGGCGAAGCTGTTCTTTAAGGTCTCCTCTTCCTTGGAGTTTAAGGCAGTCTCCGCCGAGGACTCCTTCTGAACATCGACCACCTTGCCCGCCAGTCCCTGCTCGTCCTCTATGCCGGAATTCTTGCGCACCACAAAGACCTGGGCATTATTCATGTAGGAATCTGAAAAGGTGTAATTCTTCTCCCGGCCATTGACGGAGAAACCGTTCCAGATACAGTCGATCGTTCCGGCCGACAGCTCCAGATCCTTGGTCTCCCAGTCGATGGGCTGAAGGACCAGCTCTACCTTCATCCGATTGGCGGCCTCCTGCGCCAGTTCAAGGTCAAAACCGGTAAAATTTCCATTGCTGTCCAGATAACCGAAGGGAGGGAAGTTCTGATCGAAGCCGACGATTAAATTCTGGTCGGTGTTCTTGACGTCCCCCTTTTTGGCGGTTTTACTCTCGGCCTTACTTCCGTCCCCGGAATTCGCATTTTTCTGATCTCCGGACTTGGTCCCGCAGGCTGTTCCGGCAAGCGCCATCACAGCGATCAAACCAAAAGCCATGATCTTTTTCATTCCTCTCATTTTACTCTCCTCTCACTCTCCTCAGTTCCCTTTTGGCCTGTCATCTCTCCCGACCGGGATCTCATTCCCTCGTCAGATGAGCGATTGCAATTCTCTTTTCTAAAAGTAAGTCTGAATGCGCTCTTGTCTTATCCAGACAAGGACAGGATAAGAGCAAATTCACTTTAGTATGCTAACACGATAAAGAGGATAACACGGCCGCCAGCTCTTGTAAAGAACTTATTCTAGGGGATAGGCCAGGCCCTATTCAGGGGGGATAAGTCAGACCTTTAGCCAGCAGGCCACTGATGAGATGATGCCTGCCCCTGTTCAATGGGATGAGTCAGGCCTTATTCAAAGCGATAAATCAAAACGAATTCCAATGGATACGTCAAACCTTGCCGGAATACTGATCCAGAATTCCCTCCATATAAGACCGATACTCCTCACGGACCTCCTCGGGGCCCGCGATCTCAATCTCAGGCCCCAATCCCGTCAACCAGCCAAAGAATTGCGGGCTGACCTCCACCAGAGCCCTGGCTTGGACTCTCCCGTCCTCCAGCTGCCGCATGGCAAGATCTGTCCCGAACCGATCAATGAGAACACCGGTCAGGCGGGCATTTGCCCGAAGGGTCACCCACTCCTCCCAGCCCGCGAACATGGAGAAGGTCCGCTTGGTATAGGTGGACGGGTCCATCTGATTCCAGGCAGCCATCCCCTGGCGGTCACGGGGCTGATCCAGCTCCAGGGCGTCCGTGATCTTATCCACCCGGTAGAAGCGGATCGCGGCCTCCCTCTCTGCGTAGGCGATCAGATAGTAGCGCTCGCTGTCCCAGAGCAGCTCGCAGGGGCTGACCCGGTAGAGGGCGCCCCCGTGACGGGCCACCAGCTCCTTGCGGCTGCCCATAAGCTCCCAGTCGCTGTAGTGAAAGCTCATCTGGTGGTTGTGGTCAATACAGGAGAAAATGGTGTCTATCCCGTAGAATCCAGCTTCCCGCTCCGCCTTGACCCGATCGGAAACCGTCACCTGACGGTGCAGCTGCAGGGCGTCGTAGCGATTGGTCAGAGTCCCGATCTTGGAGAGCAGGGCCCTGGACTTCTTCTCCGTAATGAAGCGGGAGGCTGCCACAGCATCCGCCAGCATCTTCAGCTCCGGGAGTTCAAAGGTCCGGTCCGCCAGGTAGTAACCCGGGGCCCGATCTCTCGTCCTCTCAATGTCCATGCCGGCGTCCTCCAGCTCGTGAAGGTCTCTGGTGACTGACTTCTTCTCCGCCGGAAAGCCTGCTGCCTCCAGCTCCTCCACAAGGTCTGCGATCGTCAAGCTATGGCTCTCGTTGGTCTCCCGCTCAAGGATCTCTTTGAGCGCAAGGATTTTTCGCTTGTTATTCCTGGTGTTGGCCATATGATCCCCTCCTCTTGCCGGTTCATATCCCCTATATTGTATCGGAGAATGATCTCTTCCGCCTAAAATCTTCCCTATCCCAAAATCTTCCCTGTTTTTGAATCTTCTCGCTTCCCTGTTTTAGATCTTCTCTCCCTGTCCTCTTTTCCCACTCTCCTCGCTCTGCTCTGACCATCCCCTTTTGCTGCCTTTGGGAATCTTCTTTCGTTTTTCTATCTTGTCCCCTCCTGCCCTCCTGACATACTTTCCCGTTTTATCTTGCGCTTGGGGCAAAACAGAACTACAATGAGATTAATTCAATCAGGTCGTACCGGGAGAAAAAGAGCAGGGTATGAATGAGGCGGCGCTGGCTGTCTCGTTCTCCCTGCTCTTTTTGTGTGTCCAGTGTCTGCGGAAGTACTGTCTTTTCCTCAGCTGTAGGTCACAGTGACTCAGTCTCCGGCGCGGTCGCTTACAAGGGAGGTTTTCAAATGTATGATGTAGCAATCATCGGCGCGGGAGTCACCGGTTGCGCTATCGCCAGGGAACTGGCCAAATACAGGCTCTCTGCCTGCGTTATCGAGCGGGAGGAGGATGTCTGCTGCGGTACGTCCAAGGCGAACTCCGCTATCATCCACGCCGGCTACGACGCCCACCCGGGCAGTCTCAAGGCCAGGCTCAATGTGGAGGGCAACCGGCTGATGGACAGCCTGGCCCAGGACCTGGACATTCCCTTTCGCCGCAACGGCTCCCTCGTCGTTATGACGCGGGATAATGATCCTGACGTCCTGCACAGGCTCTACGAGCAGGGCCAGGCCAACGGGGTTCCCGGACTTCGCATCTTGGACCAGGAGGAAGCGCGCCAGATGGAGCCCAAGCTGTCAGAGGATGTGATCGCTGCTCTCTACGCCCCGACCGGCGGGATCATCTGCCCCTTTGAGTTGACTATGGGACTCGCGGAAAATGCCTCCGCCAACGGCGTGGATTTCTTCTTCAACGCGCCGGTAGCTTCGGTGGAAAGGGTCTCTTTCCCTTCTCCCTCACAGGGCAGCCAAAATGAAAACCATATTACCGCCCCCTTCTTCCTTATCAAAGGCAAGGCTCCCTCTCTTCGCTTTGAGCCCTCTGGCAGCGAGAATTCCGGCAATTCGCAGGCCGCATCTGATCCCGACCTTCGTCTGGATCCCGATGGCAGCTTCTCGATTCATGCCAGGCTTCTGGTCAATGCCGCCGGTCTCTACGCCGACCTCATCAACAACCAGCTCTCCTCCCGCAGGCTGCATATCGTCCCCCGCCGGGGCCAGTATCAGCTTTTAGACAAGAGCGCGGGAGGGCACGTGGATAAGACCATCTTTCAGGCCCCTTCCAAAATGGGCAAGGGAGTCCTGGTTGCCCCGACGGTCCACGGCAATCTCCTGGTCGGCCCCACAGCGGAGGATATCGACAACAAAGAGGGCGTAAATACCACCGGGGAAGGTCTGTCTTATCTGGCTAAAACAGCTTCAAGATCCGTTGCCGAAATTCCCCTCCGCGAGGTGATCACCTCCTTCGCCGGTCTTCGCGCCCACGAGGACGGCGGCGACTTCGTCCTTGGACCCTGTGAGGATGTCCCCGGTCTCTACAATGCCGCCGGCATTGAGTCCCCGGGGCTCTCCTCCGCTCCCGCCATCGGCCGCATGATCGCGGACCAGATCACAGAGGCTTGCAAGGCACAGATAAAATCCGACTTTTGTCCTGTCCGCCGCAGAGTTACTGATATGGGACAGATGGATCTGGCCAGCCGCAATATGAAGATAGCAGAGAATCCCGCCTACGGGAGGATCATCTGCCGCTGTGAGTCTGTCAGCGAGGGCCAGATCCTGGAGGCGATCCACAGGCCTTTAGGCGCCAGATCACTGGATGCCGTCAAGCGTCGCACCAGAGCCGGTATGGGCCGCTGCCAGGCAGGCTTCTGCTCGCCCAAGGTCATGGAAATTCTGGAGCGGGAGCTGGCTTTGACTCCGGACCGGGTGACCAAGCACGGTCCCGGCTCCGAGATTGTCTGCGGCGAGAATAAGAAGATTTAAGGGGGGTATTGAAATGTTATCTTATGATTTGGTTATCATCGGCGCCGGCCCGGCCGGCCTCTCCGCCGCTGTCTCCGCCTACGACGCTGGAATCAGAAGCATCCTGGTCATCGAGCGCGACGACCGCCTGGGCGGCATCTTAAATCAGTGCATCCACAACGGCTTCGGCCTGCATATGTTCAAGGAGGAGCTGACCGGGCCCGAGTACGCCCAGCGCTTCATTGACCAGGTGGCAAAACGGGGCATCGAGTGCAGACAGGGCACCATGGTTATGGATATCTCCCCTGACAAGGTCGTCACCGCTATGAACCCTGCAGACGGCATGTTCCAGATTCAGGCCAAGGCTGTCATTCTCGCCATGGGCTGCCGTGAGCGAAGCCGCGGCGCCCTCAATATTCCGGGCTATCGGCCCGCCGGCATTTTCTCTGCCGGGACGGCCCAGCGGCTTGTCAATATGGAGGGGCAGATGCCCGGCCGCAAGGTGGTGATCCTTGGTTCCGGAGATATCGGCCTGATCATGGCCCGCCGCATGACCTTAGAGGGGGCGAAGGTTCAGGTCGTCGCTGAGCTCATGCCCTATTCCGGCGGTCTCAAGCGCAATATTGTTCAGTGTCTCAATGACTTCGACATTCCCCTCAAGCTGAGCCACACCGTGGTTGACATCGAGGGAAGGGACCGGGTGCAGGCGGTCACGATCGCCCAGGTTGACGAAAAGGCACGCCCTATCCCGGGCACCAAGGAGCGCTACGAGTGCGACACCCTCCTTCTCTCCTGCGGGCTGATCCCCGAGAATGAGCTGTCCAAGTCCTCCGGCGTCACCCTCTCCCCCGTCACCAGAGGGCCCGTCGTCAACGACGCCTTGGAGACCAATGTCCCCGGCGTCTTCGCCGCCGGCAATGTCCTCCACGTCCATGATCTGGCGGACTATGCCTCCCAGGAAGCCGCGGACGCGGGACTCCATGCGGCGGAATACATTCTCTCCCTTGATGCAGGCAATAAAGACAGGCAAGCCGTCTCCGACCGGGCAGAGGCTCCCGCCTCTTCTTCTGCCTGCGGTCCGAAAGCCCATCCCCTGACATCAGAGACTTCCCCTTCACCGGAGATGATCCCCGTCCTGGCGACAGACGGCGTCCGCTACACCGTCCCTCAGTTCATCCGCCCCGCTTCCATGGCGGACCTGCTGACCCTCCGCTTCCGCGTCGGTGCCGAGTTCAAGGACAGAGCCATTGCCCTCTACTTCAATGACCAGAAAATCTCCTCCCGCAAAAAAAGGGTCATGGCCCCCGGAGAGATGGAGGAAATCAAGCTGAAGAAGAGCCAGCTGGCTGACTTTCCCGACCTCAAGTCCATCCGGCTGGCCATTGAGTAACCCCAGTGTAAATAAAAGACAAATTTTCCCGCCATAAATCAACCAGGCTCTCTGCCACGGGAAAGGAGAAACCATGATCGAAGAAAAGCACTTAACCTGTATCAACTGCCCTCTGGGCTGTCAGCTGACCGTCTCCTTAGAGGACGGCCGGGTCACTTCCGTATCCGGCAACACCTGCCCCCGCGGCGATGACTACGGGCGCAAGGAGGTGACCCATCCCACCCGCATTGTCTGCTCCTCCGTCAGGGTGACGGGCGGCGATATGGATATGGTCTCCGTCAAGACAGCCAACGATGTTCCCAAGGAGAAGATTTTCGACATCTGCCGGGCCATGAGAGATGTTCAGGTGACCGCCCCGGTTCACATCGGAGACGTCATCCTCCCCGACGTCTGCGGCACCGGCGTCAATCTGGTGGCTACCAGGGAGATTAACCTCTCCTCCGGGAATCGATAAAATATATACGCGCACCTGCTGCCGGCTGACAAAAAAGAGACTGTGAGAAAATGGACAGATCCTTTCTTCACAGTCTCTTTTCATATTCTCTTCTTCCTTCGCCCCCGGCTCACAAGAAAAGATACAGGGAAGCGATCATTGCGAGCATTTCATCGCCACTCATCAGTATTCCTGCACCTTCTCCTCGCCTCGCATGACACGCAGGGCGCCCTGTGCCAAAGCCAGCATCTCCTCTTCGCCCGGATAGGCGGTGACAGGAGCGATCCAGTCGACGCGGTCGCGGATAGCCTCAATGACCTTTGGCTGATAGGCGATGCCTCCCGTCACCAGGATCTGGTCTACACGCCCCTTGACGACAGAGGCATTGGCGGCAATGTTCTTGCAGAGCTGATAGATAAAGGCATCCATGACCGTCTTGGCATAGTCATCCCCATTCTCGATTCTCTGGAATATCTCACGGGCATCATTGGTGCCCAGATAAGCGTTGAATCCGCCGCCGCCGATGATCTTCTTTGTCACCTCCTGCTGACTGTACTTGCCGCAGAAGCAGAGCTTGATCAGAGAGAGTGGAGGCAGGCCATTGGCTCGCTCCGGAGAGAAGCATCCGTCGCCATTGAAAGCGCCGTAGACATCTACAATCCTTCCGTGGTCATGAATTCCGCAGGAGACACCCCCGCCCAGGTGGCAGACGATCAGGTTCAGGTCCTCATACTTCTTCCCCTGCTCCTTGGCATACCTGCGGGCGACAGCCTTCTGATTCAAGGGATGGAAAATGGAGACTCTGGGGCACTCCGGCACGCCGGAGAGTCTGGCAATATCCGTCAGCTCATCGACAACGACCGGATCGACAATATAGGAGGGAACTCCGATCTCATCCCCGATCTCCCTTGCGATCGCCCCTCCCAGATTGGAGGCGTGCTCCCCCTGTACGCCGATCTTGAGATCCGCCAGCAGCGCATCCGTCACGGCGTAGGTCCCTCCCGGAATGGGCTTTAAGAGACCTCCGCGGCCAACGACCACATCGAAGGAGTGGATATCCACCTTCTTCTCGGAAAGAAAATCCAGGATCATCTTCTTGCGGAAGTCCTTCTGGTCAAAAATGTGCTCGAAGCCTGCCAGCTCCTGGGTGGAGTGGCGCAGGGTCTCATCAAAAACCAGGGTTTCGTCCTCAAAGACAGCCAGCTTGGTTGATGTGGAACCCGGGTTGATGATTAAACTTTTGATTGCCATGGTTATTTACCCCCTCATGATATTGTGTTTTCTCTTACCTTTGCCAGGCGTGAAAAGATCTCTGCCTTTGCGCTCGCTTGGCCCAGCAAATCCATCTCCGGCGAACAGACCCCTCTTCCGAAGTCCCTTTGTCAGAGTGTACCCTCTCTCTTCATCTGCTCAGCCACAACCGCCGCCAGAGCAATCGAGTTGACCTTGGTCTCGAAGGTATCCGACCGGCTGGTCAGGATAACAGGGACCTTGGTCCCGGTCAGGATACAGCCGTTCTTCATGCCGTCAATGCGGACAATCGCCTTATAGCAGAGATTGCCAGCATGGATATCGGGGAAGAGAAGAATATCCGCATCCCCCTGAATCTTGCGGTTCGTCGCCCCCTTGTGCCTGGCCGCCTCGGGATCAATTGCCAGGTCAAGAGAGAGGGGGCCGTCTACGATACAGCCTGTGATCTTGCCCTCATCATTCATCCTGGTCAGCTCAGCAGCCTCCACCGTGACAGGCATCTTGGGATTGACTACCTCGACCGCGGCCAGTACTGCCACCTTGGGAACCTCAATGCCGCAGGCCCGGCAGACGGGAACGGTATTATTGATGATATGAACCTTGTCCTCCAGGGTCGGATAGGTCATAAAGGCCACGTCCGTCAGAAAGAGCAGCTGGTCTGCAAAGGGGAGATCGAAGACGCAGACATGAGAGAGGGGCTTGCCGGTCCGAAGTCCCACCTCCTTATCCAACACAGAGCGAAGGAAGTCCTTGGAATCGATCAGTCCCTTCATGTACATGTCGACCTTGCCGTCATGGGCCAGCTGAACTGCCCTCCTGCAGGCCTGAATGGGGTCTTTTTCATCAATAACCTCAAATCCGGCCGGATCCATGCCGAGTTTTTCGGCGATGGCGCGGATCTTCTCCTCATCCCCAACCAAAACCGCATCGGCAATACCGCGCTTTTTGGCCTCATGGACAGCCTCTAGAACAGCGTCGTCCTGGGCATTGGCTACGGCGACCGTCTTGGTCTCGAATTCTTTGACCTTAGAGACGATATCTTCGAAATTCTTCTTCACTTTACCACCCTTCTTTCTGTCGAAATCTGCGGCTTGCGGATCATTTCCCGATCCGCACTCGTATGTTAAAACCTTAACCCTCTTAGGGTAAAAAGACAAGATCTCTCCGCCTGAAATCACGCCAGGACTCGTCTGTGCTCAGTCCAAGACTCCCCTGAAATCGTATCCGGGCTTTTTACAACCAGGCCAAAGCCTTTCTGAAATCACAAGAAGCGCCCGGGATACTCCGTCTCCACGAATCTGCGCAGCACCGGCAGAGACCGCCGGACCTTGTCCGTATCCAGGCAATAGGCCATACGAAAATAACCGGGCAGACCAAAATGATCCGAGGGCACCAGGATCAGGTCATACTTCTTCGCCTTGTTGCAGAAGGCAATCGCATCCTCCTCCAGACACTTGGGGAAAATATAGAAGCTGCCGCCGGGTCGGGTCACCGTAAATCCTAAATCAATCAGGGCATCATAGAGCAAATTCATATTGGTCTCATAGACCGACAGGTCGCTGGTCTGGTCGATACAGTCCGCAATCCCATACTGAGCCGTGGACGCGGGGCAGTTGTGCCCGATCCCGCGGCTGATCTGTCCGAAGATGAGCGCCAGATCATCCGCCTCTGTCGCCTTTGGATGAACCGCCACATATCCGATCCGCTCCCCGGGTACAGACAGGGACTTGGAAAAGGAATAGCAGGTCAGCGTATTGCTGTAGAAGGCGGCCGGATAGGGCGTTTTCTTCCCGTCGAAGATGATCTCCCGGTAGGGCTCGTCGGAAATCAGGAAAATATCATGCCCGTATTCTTCCTCCTTTTGGCGCATAATTTCCGCGATTTGCTCAAGCGTCTCTTCTGACCAGAGCGCTCCCGAGGGATTATTGGGCGTATTGATCAATACAGCCTGCACGTCAGGCGTCAGCATTTGCAGGAAGGCGTCTGTGTCAGCCTGAAAATTCTCCCTCCTGGCGGGAACGATCTCCAGTCTGGCCCCCGCCCCCTCCACATAGGGCACATACTCGGGAAAGAAGGGGGCAAAGGTCAGCACGGTGTCCCCCGGACTGGTCACGGCGCGCACCGCATGGGCAATGGCCCCGGCCGCCCCGGACGTCATGAAAATGTGCCTGGTCTCGTAGGGTATGCCAAAGCGTCTTCGCAGGCTGTCCGCCACAATTCCCCGCACCTGCGTATTGCCCAGGGAGGGGGAATAGCCGTGCAGATCCATCGAGCTCATGGTCTGATAGCGGTGGATCACAGCCTGATTATACTCTGCCGGAGCCTCCACGCTGGGGTTGCCCAGGGAAAAATCAAAGACATTCTCGTAGCCGATCTCCCGGCCTCTCGCCGTGGCATACTCGGACAATTCCCTGATGACAGATTTTGCAGCCAGCATGGATTTATAGCGCTGATTAATCATAGAGGCCTCCTTGATCCCTTCTGCCAGACACAAGAACTTACGGGAGTCGAGCGCATCCTGCTCAGCCATTGCCGGTCGAAGGCAATCGACGATACACTCCATCTGACATCTCTTTTATATGTTAATGTTACACCTAATCTCTCTTTCGCGCTCCTGTCTTCCGTCTCCCCCTGCAGAATCTTCCGTCTCCCCTCTGCAGAACCTTCTGGACAGAGTCTGACACATGAAAGAATATTCCGCTCTCCCTCACAGAATTTCGCAGGCATTCCATCGTTATGAATACAGCAGCGACAGCTGCCGACCCTGTGATCTCGTGGTATAGTTACAGCATAGCTTTCTTCCCTGTGCTTGTTCTGAACTGGTCCTGGGATGATCCCTGTACCGGTTCGGACCTGTTTCCCATAATAAAAAATCCTGTGAGGTCCTCTATGTCTGTATTCCCTGTCCAAAACCCTACTCCGGAAAGGGATGAGTCCCTGCTTCTCCCTCCCGCCTTTATCGAGCGCATGAAAGAGCAAATGGGCTCTGACTTTGACGCCTTCATGAAGAGCTATCAGAGACAGGATCGCTATCACGGCCTGCGCCTGAATCCCCTGGCAATCTCTGCTTTTTGGCCTGTGCAGGGGAAAACTCCTCCCTCAGACATTTCCCATCTCTCCGACAGCCGGCCTGCCCGTCATCTTCCGCCTGCCGACGGCCGGCCTGCCCGTCATCCTTCCTCCGTCAAGGCCCTCCTGTCCTCTGTCATTTCTGACCTCTCTGATCCCATCCCATGGGCTAAAGACGCCTACTACTACGGCGAGGAAGACCGGCCCGGAAAGCACCCCTATCACGAGGCGGGCCTCTACTATATCCAGGAGCCCTCCGCCATGGCACCCGCTGTCTATCTGGACGCCAGGCCCGGCGAATATGTCCTGGATCTCTGTGCGGCTCCCGGCGGCAAGAGCAGCCAGATTGCCGCTTGTATGCATGGACAGGGCCTTCTGATCTCCAATGAGATTGTCCCCAACCGGGCAGCCGTTCTCTCTGAGAATATGGAGCGCCTGGGTGTGGTCAATGCCATCGTGACGAATGAAGATCCCGATAGCCTGGCGGATCACTTCCCCCTTTTCTTTGACAAGATCATGGTCGACGCTCCCTGCTCCGGCGAGGGGATGTTCCGCAAAAATGCCATCGCTCTCTCAGAATGGTCTCCCGAGAATGTACAGAATTGCGCCGCCCGGGACGATGGGATCTTAGACGCCGCTGACCGCATGCTGGCGGAGGGTGGCCGCCTGGTTTTTTCCACCTGCACCTTCGCGCCAACCGAGGATGAGGGAAGCATCGAGCGTTTCCTGGACCGTCACCCCAACTACCAGATTGAGCGAGTTCCTCTCTATCCGGGCATGACCCCGGCTGATCTGGAGGGAACCATCCGCCTCTGGCCCCATAAACTGCGGGGCGAGGGACACTATATCGCAGTCCTCCGCAAGAAAACGTCGGACAGAGCCTTGTCCGCGGCAGGTTCCTCCTCCCTTCGCGCCGTCTCAGCCAAGCGTGAGAGCGCAGTAAAGGAAAGTGACTTCGACTTTCTCTCCATGTCTCTGAGAGAAATTGTCAAGCGCGAGACCGCCGATTGGATCCTTGGCGACGGCGAAATTCTCCGATTCAGAGACGACTTCTATCGCATTCCCCGGGGCCTTCCCTCTCTGAGAGGGCTGAAACTCACGCGGGCCGGTCTGCATCTGGGCACCGTGAAGAAGAATCGCTTTGAGCCTTCTCACGCCCTCTCGCACGCTCTTGAACCCAATCAAGCGCTGCGGACCGCAAATCTGTCAGCTTACAATGTCGGCCAGGACTCCAATGAAAGAGCTCTTTTCGGCGCAGATCAGATTCGACAGTTCATCGGGGATAGAGAACAGAAGATTCCGGCAGTCATCACAGATGTTCCTGGATTCTCCGCCAGGCGCTGGATTGCCGGAGAGACCTTCCGCATGGAGGGGGATAAGGGCTGGTACCTGATCACCGTCGATGGAATCCACCTGGGCTGGGGTAAGCTGGCCGGAGGATCTATGAAGAATCACTATCCCAAGGGACTGCGAAAAAATCTGTAATTACCGGATTTCCGTACCTGTAGAGCGCCCGCTATTCCTGTGCAGCTCTCAGAGGATCCACACGCCGCACTCCTTCATGTAGTCTAAGATCGCGTCTGCCACCTGAGCCTTGGTCATAAGGGGCAGTTCCCTCTGTCCCTTGTGGTCGATCAGAGTCACCACATTGGTGTCGGTACCAAAGCCGGCCCCGGCGGTTCGCAGACTGTTGGCCACGATCAGATCGGCGTGCTTGCTCTCCAGCTTGCTCTTGGCGTTCTCCAGCAGATCTCTGGTCTCCATGGCAAATCCGCAGAGGAACTGTCCCTCCCTCTTGTGCTCTCCCAGGTATCTTAAGATGTCCTGAGTCCGCTCCAGCTCAATTGTAGCGCCTCCCTCCTGCTTCTTGATTTTCTCATTTTCAACCCTGATCGGACGGTAATCCGCCACTGCCGCCGCCTTGACAATCGCGTCCATCTTAGGGGCCAGGCGGATGACCTCCTCGGCCATTTGCTCTGCTGAAATGACAGAGATCAGATTGACAAATGGCGGCGGAGCGATCTCTACCGGCCCGGAGACCAGGGTCACCTGCGCCCCCCGCAGCATGGCCGCCCTGGCGACGGCATAGCCCATCTTGCCGGTTGAGTGGTTGGAGATGAAGCGAACAGGATCAATGGCCTCCCTGGTCGGACCGGCAGTCACCAGAATCTTCTTGCCGACCAGATCATGTCTGGCCCCAATCTCCTGTTGGATGTAGTCGAAGAGGAGGTCTGGCTCAGGCATTTTCCCGGCGCCGACATCCCCGCAGGCCAGGTAGCCTTCAGCGGGACGAATCACCCGGTATCCATAACTCTCCAGCTTCTTCAGGTTGTCCTGGACAATCGGGTTCAAGTACATGTGGGTGTTCATGGCGGGGGCGATCAGTCTGGGAGCCTGGGTCGCCATGATGGTCGTTGTCAGCATATCGTCCGCGATTCCACCGGCAATTTTCCCGATGATATCCGCGGAAGCGGGGGCCACTAAAAAGAGATCCGCCTTTTTGGCCAGAGCCACATGCTCCACATGGAACTGAAAATTCCGGTCAAAGGTATCAATCAGACATTTGTTGGAGGTGAGCGTCTCAAAGCTGATGGGATTGATAAAATTGGTCGCATTCCTCGTCATAATGACATGGACGTCCGCCTTCTGCTTGACCAGCATGCTGGCCAGACCTGCGATCTTATAGGCGGCAATGGAGCCGCTGACTCCTAATACGACTGTCTTCCCCTCTAACATAAGGCTCTCTCCTTTGCGTCAGCTTTCATCTCTGCCCGAAAATCAGTGCTTTTCGAGGAAAATCTTTCTGGTGATGAAATTGTAGACCATGACAATGGCGGTAGCGCCCAGCTTGGCGATGGCATTGGCCCAACCGATGGCAAGCCAGGAAGACAGCCAGGTCCAGTGATGGTAAATGCCATCAATACTGATAAAAAGCACAAGCTCATTGACCCCCAGGCCGACGACGCTTAAAAAGACAAAGGTGATAAATTCGCGGGCCTTTGAGATGTCGTCTCTCCCCTCAAAGACAAACTTCATGGAGAGCAGGTAATTGACAATTACCGAAATGACAAAGCCTGCGACCCCGGCGATCAGATAATGGACTCCGAGCAGGTTGCAGAGGATATTGTAGACGCCAAAGTCCACGACAAAACTGAGGACTCCCACAAATCCGAAGCGGATGATCTGCTGCAATAATTTGTTCTTGCCGGTGGGCGCATAATTCCTGGACTGCTCTCTCATATCTCCTCCATAAAAGCTCTTTCTTTTCGCGCAGGAAAAACTGTTTTCCTCTCGTATTTTCCTGCAGACGCCATTATTCTAACATATTTCCCAAAATCACTCCTGCCGCGATTCCCTCTGTCCGAACAGGCATTAAGCATTAATTCATAAGCCTCTGTTTCCCGGACGATAGAACATCTCAGCACCTCATGGAGCGGCTGAATCGGCGCAAGTACAGAAATGGGGCGGGTTCCCGCAGGATCCCGCCCGACATTTTGCATAGTACCTGTCTCAGCTTCAATTTGACACAGAGCTTTGCTGCACCATTAATTTTGCCACAGTACCTTATCACGCCCTCGATTTGACCCGAAAGCCGGTTGTGCTTCTGCTTCTATGTCTGCTTCCGAATTCCTCTACTCATAGCCGAAGAACTCGTCCGTTTTCATGTTGCCTCCGCTGACGCCGGCCTCTGCCAGACTCTCCTTAAAGGCCTGATTCATACCGGGAGACCCGGCGATCAGATATTCAGCCTCATTTCCATGACTGACAGCGTAATTCCTTGCTTTCTCTGCGAATACATTGGAGTCAGTCAGAAGCTGCAGCTTGACATTCGGCATCTTCCCCTCAATCTGCTTCCAGAAGTCACCATACGCGAACTCCCCCCGATTGTCCGCATAGAGCAATTGTATCTTATGCGTGGGCACATTATTACTGCTGTAATGGCGCAAAAGCGAGCGGATGGGCGTCACACCGATCCCCCCGGCGATCAGGAGGCTCCGCTCCTTTCCCTCCATATCAATATCCATCTCTCCTAAGGGCGCGGACACAAGCATCGTGTCCCCGGCCTCCAGCTGCCGGAGCAGGATATCTTTGAACCAGCTGTGCTGGTCCGCAATCCGTGTAGAGAACATGAGGAAATGATCCTCCATAGCTGAGGCAATTGTAAAGACCCGATCCTCCTTCTCTCCCTCCGGAGCCACATAGTCCTGCAGCTGCCAGATCGCATACTGTCCGGCCCTCCAGGTATAGCCCTCAGGGATCTCCATCTGAATGCTGTAGATGTCACTCGTCTCCTTGACGATTTTCGTTACCTTTGCCTGTCTGAATTCCATACTGTACCAGTTCTCCTTCCCCATACAGTCTCCCAAGAATAACAAGCATCTTTTTCCCCTTAAGAGTAACACAGAAGGGAGAAAATGCCTAGTTGTCAGACACTTTCTCCCCTGCATTCACGGCTCTCCGCCATGAATATGCACAGCCCGTCTCCAAAAAAGTTGCGGAACCTTCCTGAAAACAAACGAAATCTCCACCCCGCGTTCAAATACGCTCAGACTGCCTTCCCGATGGCCAGGCAAATGGCCGCGATGACAGCAAGACCCGCCTGCATGGGAAAAATCCTGGGACTGGAGCTGATGGCTCCATAGGCGGCGACCACAATGATATTGGCCAGAAAGAGCGCGACGACCAGCGGCGAGTGGAAGACGAAAGCTCCCAGAATCAGCATCAGCGCAATGACTAAATTGTAGACTCCCTGATTCTTAAAGAGCAGGTCGACCGAGGGGCGCTTCAGTTCCCCCTCTTCCATGCCAAAGACAGACGCCGTCCTAGCGGACGAGGTTCTTACGCTCTCCAGATAGAAGATAAAGCAAAATTCCAGGGCCACAAGAAGCACCAGAATGTCCGTGAGCAGTTTCATCATTTCTCCTTTTCTCTTGAACGATTCGCGATCTGACCTTTCTGTGATCTGTTTCTGTGATCTGTTTCCGCGATCTGTTTCCGCGATCTGTTTCCGCAATCGATTGCCACCATCGATTGCCACGGTCCGGGAAGGCTTAGCGCCCTTCCTCGTTTGTATGTCTTCCCCCGTCGACGGGAGAGCATGTTACGACCAAGTCTCCCTCCAGGGTCAACTCAATCGTAGAATAACTTCCTTCCCCGCCCAGGTCATTTTCCCTGTTCACAATGTATTTGCCATTGTGGATCACCTTAAAGGAGGGATACTTGGGATCATAATACTTAAAAATCGCAATCCGCGTCCCGATGGGAAGTCTGGCGCCGGAGGAAAGCTTCTTCATATTGTTCGGGTTCAGATCATGCGATCCCTTGTTATCATCTGTCACAACTCCGACGAAGACGCTTCCGCTCTCATCCTCTATGGTCACCGTCGCGTATTTTTCCTCCGGATTGTTATCCTGTTTCTTGTCAGACGATGTGTCCTTCTTTCCGGTATCCGGCTTGGTCTGACCATTTAGCTGGTCCTGCTTTTTGGCGTCTGACTTCGCCTTTCCTCCCGACTGGCCTTTCTTTTTGCCTGCGGATTTTGTTCCCCGATCCGATGAGGACTTCTCTTCACTGACGCGTGCCTGGGCCTCCTTCTGCTCGGCCTCCTGCTCCGCCTTCACCTCCTCGTCGCTTGCAATATCCAGCTGGAAGAAGATATCTCCATCAATGTTCAGATCATCCACAAAAGCGGTTCGCCCCTTAAGGATCACCTTTGTCGCGGCTATGCGGTCTCCGATTTTGATCTGCGCCTTCAGATCCCTGTCTTTTGCCGCAATGGAAACGCTTCTCTGGCCGAAGGCAATATCCTGACCATCACTCCACTCCTGCCCGTCGCTGGTCACAAGAGCCAGGCTGCTGTCATTGACATGCACCGTCGCAATTCCCTGCTGGTTCTTGAGATTGATCTCTTTGGTCTCAACCTCCAGGTTGCCGTCTAAGATCAAGTCAAAGAACTTGACCTTCTTCTCATCCTCCAGGCGGGGAAAATCGTCATCCGCGAAGATCTCCCCCTTGTGCCGGATGGTCAGATGTACGTCACTGGCCAGATTGTACACATAGATGGCAACATGACTGCCCAGAGGCTGCTGGCTTCCATCACTATACTCCGCCAGATTGTCCGAATCCGGATCATAGACACGCAGGCCATTTACCTTGCCGTCCTTATCGGCACTGGCCGCATTATTGTGAATCGTCACTGTCACCGTCTGCGCGGTTCTCCGATCCTGCGGCAACGGCGGCGGCATAGGGATGGAATGCTTACTTATCCCCCATCCGATCACAACTGCCAGAACTCCCACGACTAACACGGCAATCAGGTCGAAAGCGAGATTTTGGAATAATCTTCTCATCTTCTTTCTTCCTTTTTCATCTCTCCCGCCTCAACTCCCTGACGCGGACAACGTCCTCTTTACTCCTTTATCCCTGCAATCACATCTTCAATGGAGCAGGATCTCTCTCTCGCAATTCTCGCCAGGTCGTCATACTCGTACTTGGCGCGGTTGACCCCATAACCTGAGGCAAGCTTTTTCCGGATCGGTCCCAAATCCGTATCCACCGTCTCGATCCGACGACCCAGGATATAGCGCTGCTGAATGCTCTCCCGGATCCCCAGAGTCGTCGTATACTTAAAAATGCTCTCGATAAGGGCCTGTCTCTGCTCCTCCTGACAGAGCACGACAAGCACCACTCCGGGCCTGGATTTCTTCATTGTGGCCGGGACCATATATACTTCCGCGGCGCCAGCCGCATAGAGACGGTCCATGGCAAAGCCCAGTCGCTCCGCTGTCATATCATCCAGATTGCAGGTCAGCTCGCAAATGCGGTCTCCCTCCCGGTCTGTCTCACCTAAGAAAGCGCGAACGGCATTGAGACTAGTGTATTTCTTGCCTCCGATCCCATAACCGATCTCAGACAGGCGCATGGCAGGCATCGGACCGAAGTCTTGGACAAAATGACGGATGATCGCGGCCCCTGTCGGTGTGCAGAGCTCTCCTTCGATCTGGCCCGCGTAGACAGGCAGACCGCGCAAAAGCAGAGCCGTGGCCGGGGCAGGCACCGGAAGCAGACCGTGGGCGGCTCGAACCTGACCATAACCCACCCTGACAGGGGAGGCTGTCACCCGATCCGCCGCCAGCATATCCATCAGCAGACAGGCGGAGGTCACATCGACAATCGCATCGAGAGACCCTACCTCGTGGAAATGAATCTCCTCGACAGGCATGCCGTGCACCGCCGATTCCGCTTTGGCAATCTCCCCATATATCGCCAGAATATGGCTCTTTACCTCTTCCGAGATATCAAAGCCCGCAACAATATGATGGATTTCTCCTATTCCATGGTGCGTGTGGCTGTGCTCTGATTCATGGGTTCTATGCTCTAACAGGCGCTCACCCTTCCGGTCGGCCTCCGGTTGACAATCCTCATGCTGATCCGTTCCCTGTGCCAGCTGATGACCCTCATGCCGGTCAGTCTCCGGGTCTGGCTGACATTTCTCCTGCGAATCGGCCGCCTGCGCCTCCTGATCTTTCTCATGCAAGTCCTGTCCAACCTCCTCCTGACCATGTACAAGGACTCGCATATGCACTCCGCAGATCCCCGAGCTGCTGACTGTCTCGGCGCTGACCCGGACACCGTCCAGACCCAGGCTGTTGACTGTCTTCAGATACTCCTGCTTTTGATCCTCATTTAAAAGATCAAAAAGAGCCGCCGAAAACATATCTCCGGCAATTCCCATTCCCAGATCTAAATAGAGTGTGCGCATGCGTCCTGCCTTCTGTCCCCGTTCACTGATACTCCCGTTCTCTACCCTAGCATATTTTCAAGGTACATTCCAGCGTCAACAACATGCATTAACATGCAAAAGCACATAAAAAGGCTCTGGCTGTCTTCAGGCAAGCTCCAGAATCAGCGCCTGATAGGGGGCCAGGCTGATCTCTGTTCCCTCGGAGCCCTCGCCCCCCTGCCCGGGCCGGATCTGACCGGGATCAGAATTTACATTGGACAGGACTACCTTCTTAACCTGATCTGAGATCCTGACCTTCTTTTCATTCATTGAGAAATTGCCGAGAACCAGAAGCTTCTTGTCTCCCCTCCGGTAAAAGGACATGAAACGGGGCTCCTCCGGCATAAAGGGATCGAAGTCGCCGTGGACAATGCTGTCGCCATAGACTGGATCCGAACGAAGAGCGGTCAGCCTGCGGTAGTAATTGAGAACAGAATCCGGATCTTTCTCCTGGGCAGCCACATTAATCTTCTTATAATTGGGGTTGACCGCCAGCCAGGGCTTGCCGGAAGTAAAACCGGCCTGAGGCGCGTCGGACCACTGAACCGGTGTCCTGGCATTGTCTCTGCTCATGCGGTTGACCACCGCCATGGCCTCATCCTGACTCAAACCGGCCTCGCGAGCAACCCTGTACTCATCCCTAGCTGAGATATCACTGATCTGATCGGGCGTATCCACATGGGTGTTCTCCATCCCGATCTCCTGCCCCTGATAGATAAAAGGCAGTCCTCTTAGCATCAGCTGCATGGTTCCCAGGAACTTCTTGCTCCTGTCAGAAAGCTCTTCCGCAGGAATATAGCGGCTGACGCCTCTCGGCTCATCGTGATTTTCAATAATGGTAGAGATAAATCCCCGTTTTCCGATTATCTTCTGCGTCTGATAGCAGGCGTCCCGATACTGGTCCGGCCCGACGGGCTTCCCGTCATACCAGCCCTTATCAGATCTTCCGACGCAATTGGCCTGAAAATCAAACATGCTTGAGAAATATCCATCCTCTGACCCGATCAGCACAGAGGCCTGCTCTGGCCTCTCATCAAAGACTTCAGCGACAGCAAAGGCATCGTGGGGAACAAAGCAGCGATCCCTCATTTCTCTGAAGAAGTCCCCGATCCCCCTGGCCTCCTGAATCATCTGCGCGCAGGAGGAGAGGCCGTCCTCCCGGTCGACTGGATAATCGTGCCCCGCCAGGGGAAAGACCTTCTTGATATTCATGATGGCGTCGATGCGAAAACCGGCAATTCCCCGGTCCAGCCACCAGTTGATCATCTTGTAGATCTCCTCGCGCAGTCTGGGGTTCTCCCAGTTGAGATCCGGCTGCTTCTTATGGAAGAGGTGCAGATAGTACTTATTCGTTCCGGGGATGGGCTCCCAGACGGAGCCCCCGAAATAGGATCGCCAGTTATTGGGCGCGTGCCCGCCGACCCCCTCTTCGATATAGAAGTACTTGCCATAAGGACCCTCCGGATCGGCCAGGGCCGCCTGAAACCACTCGTGCTCATCCGAGCAGTGGTTGACCACCAGGTCTAAGATGACAGAGATTCCCCGCTTCTTCCCCTCTTCTACCAGGGTAAAGAGGTCTTCATTGCTGCCAAATCTGGGATCAATCCGGTAGTAGTCCGCGATATCATAGCCCTCATCCGCCAAGGGAGAGAGGAAGCAGGGGGAGAGCCAGAGGATTCCTACATGCAGCTTCTTAAGATAGTCAAGCCTGGAGATGATCCCCCGAATATCGCCGATTCCATTTCCTGTCGTGTCCAAAAAGGACTTGGGGTAGATCTGGTAGGCAATCTTACCCTGCCACCATGTTTTTTTCATTCTTTTCACCTCACACAAAGAGACCTTCTCTGCTAAAACCATTTGTCAAAAGCTCATCTCCCCGGAGAATCCGCGCATCGGACTCCCCCGGCACACTGCCCCTCTTATACCTCAAGGACATAGGCCTCATAGGGCGCCAGCTTCCCGTCATGGATATCGTGCTCAGATATATTCTGAATCAGGACTTTGCCCTTCGCGAAATCCGACGGAATTTCGCATTTCCTCTCGTGTCCGGACAGATTCGCCACGACAAGCAGCCTCCTCTGATCCAGCTCTCTGCGATAGACAAAGAGGTCCGGATCCTCCGCCAAAAGCAGCTGATAGTGCCCGTAGACAATCAGGTCTGAGTTGTGCCGAAGGGCTATCAGCTTCTGATAGTAGTGGAAGACGGAGTCCTTCCGGTCCATCTGCTCTTCGGCATTGACCCTGACATAATTGGGATTGACGTCGATCCAGGGCTTGCCGGAGGTAAAACCGGCCTGGGGAGCATCGGACCACTGCATTGGTGTCCGGGCATTATCCCTGCTCTTGTGCGCGATCTTTGGAAGCAGGTCAGCCGGGTCCATTCCTGCCTTCTCAGTCAGTTCATGGTAAGCGTTGATGGACTCCAGGTCGCGGAACTGGTCCACGGAAGTAAATCCCACATTGGTCATTCCCAGCTCTTCCCCCTGATAGACATAGGGTGTCCCCTGCATCATGTGCAGCACCGTCGCGATGGCCTTGGCACTTCTCTCCCGATACTGGTCTGAGTCGTCCCCCAGGCGGGAGACAATTCTGGGCTGGTCGTGATTGCAGAAGTAGAGGGAATTCCAGGCGCAGCCGTCCAGTCCCAGCTGCCACTTGGTCAGATTCTCCTTCAGGGGCACCAGAGGCATCTTCCTGGTTGACCACTTGTAGGGAACCTTCGGATCCTCATCCAGTCCCACGTGCTCGAACTGGAAGACCATGCCCAGCTCCGTCCCCTGACTGTTCGCGTATTTCTTCGCTTCATCCAGGGTGACGCCTGCCGTTTCTCCCACAGTCATGATGTCAAATCTGGAGAGAACCTCCCGGTTCATTTCCTGCAGGTAATCATGTACATGAGGGCCATTGGCCACGGCGTCAAAGGCTCCGTAGATTCCGCCGTTCGTGGGGGCATCCGCGAAGACCTCCGGCTTGGAGATTAAAGAGATGACGTCCATGCGAAAGCCGTCGATCCCCTTCTGACACCAGCGGGTCATCATATCGAAAATATCGCGGCGGACCTTCTGATTGTCCCAGTTGAGATCCGGCTGCTTTTTGGAGAAGAGATGGAGATAGTACTGGCCCGTCTTCTGATCCCACTGCCAGGCGGAACCGGAGAAAGCGCTGCCCCAGTTGGTCGGCTCGTGTCCGTCCACCGGATCTCTCCAGATATAGTAATCTCTCTTTGGATTATCGCGGCTCTTTCGGGACTCCAAAAACCATGGATGCTCGTCTGAGGTATGATTGACCACCAGATCCATGACCAGCCGGATTCCGCGAGCATGAGCCTGCTCCAGGAGCTCATCGAAATCCTCCATCGTCCCAAACTCATCCATGATATCCTCGTAATCGCTGATATCATAGCCGTTGTCATCATTGGGGGACTTGTAAACCGGGGAGAGCCAGATGACGTCGATCCCCAATTCCTTCAGATAATCGAGTTTGGATGTGATTCCCTTTAAATCACCGATCCCGTCTCCATTGCTGTCGCAAAAGCTGCGAGGGTAAATCTGATAGACGACGCTTTCCTTCCACCAGGCTTTCTTCATGATTTTTCCTTTCTCTCTCCGCTCCTTTCGCGGGAGGTCATGCTTCTTTTGGCTTCTTCTGAATCTCTTCTGACGAATCCCGATTGACTGTTTTTCCTTCCGTCCGAGCCTGTTTCCAAGATTTCCTGCATAAGCACATTACCACACACGAAAGGGTCTTCACAAGAGAAAAAGCCCGCAAAAAAGCATAAAAAGACTGTGAAAAAACGCCAGGCAATCCATCCTGTACCGCACCACTTTTGACATGGATGCGGCAGCCGACTTCTGTCTTTGATTTCTTCACAGTCTCTTATACTTTGTCTCTTATATTTCGGCCAGTAAATCCGCCTGCCGTAGAGCATTGCAATGGCCACTCAGCGCACTGACGGCAGCCTGATCACAACCATTCCGTCCTCAGAGAACATTGCAAGGGACTTTAGCCCTTGACGGCTCCCTCGACCATGCCCTTCATGATCTGCTTCTGGCCGATCAAAAAGACGACGATCATGGGAACGATTGCCAGAAGAGCCGCCGACAGGATCAGGTCCCACTGCTTGACATAAGACCCGACGAAGGCCTGCACGGCGACGGGCAGGGTCTTGATCTTACCGTTGAGCCCCAGCATCAGAGAGGGGAGGAGAAAGTCGTTCCAGATCCACATTCCGTTTAAGATGGTGACCGTCGTAATGACCGGCTTTAAGAGCGGGAGGATAATCCGAAAGAAGGTCCCCTCGGGAGAACAGCCGTCAATGGCCGCCGCCTCCTCCAGATCATAGGGAACTCCCTTGATGAAACCGGTCAGGATGAAGACTGTCATCGCTCCTCCAAAGCCCAGATAAGCGAAAATAATGCCGGGGATCGACTGCAAAAGACTGATACCCACGAATTTCCCCGCGTCCCGGAAGGTCGAGATCAGAGGAAGCATAACAACCTGGAAGGGAATGATCATGGACGCGATAAAGACCATGTAAATGGCCGCGGCCCACTTCTTGCGATTGTTTCTGGAGATAACCCAGGCCGCCATGGATCCTAAGACTGCCAGAAGCACCAGAGAGCAGACTGTGATCACAACGGAGCTTCCGAAGGCGGACCAGAAGCGGAAGTTCGAATTATTGACGACACTGTGCAGGTTGCTGATCAGCTGGCTGAAGGAAGCCCCTGCAAAGGAGACCGGGTTGGCCACAATGGCGCTCTGCTTCTTGAAGGCATTTAAGACAACCAGATAGAAGGGAAAGAGAATATAGACCGCAATCACAATTCCCAGAAGGGTTAAGAGGATTTTCTTAATCTTGCTTGACGTACTCATTACAGCTCTACCTCCTTACTGTTCATCGTTCTCACCTGGATGAGCGATACCGCCGCCAGGATAATAAAGAAGAGGACTGCCTTGGCCTGGCCGACCGCGTAGCTGTTCTTGGAAATGGCCGTATTATAGATGTTTAGGGCCAGCATCTGGGTTCCGTTGGCCAGGTATCCGCCCAGGAAGCCATCCACGGATCCGGTTCCATTGGTCAGGGCCATGTTGACGTCGAACTGCTTGAAGGCGGAGGTCAAGGTCAGGAAGGTGCAGATGGTAATGGTGGGCATGATCAGGGGAATTCGCACATGGAACAGAACCTGTTTGGAATTGGCTCCGTCGATCGAAGCCGCCTCGATCACATCCTTGGGCACCTGGGTCAGACCGGTGATGTAAATCAGCATAATATAACCGGCATACTGCCAGATATAGACGACGATAATTCCCAGCATGGCCGTCTCTGTATTGGCCAGGAAGGAGGTCTTGGTCATCTGAATCAGGACATTGTTGAAGACGAACTGCCAGATATAGCCGAGTACGATCCCTCCAATCAGGTTGGGAAGGAAGTAGGCTGCCCTAAAGAAGCCCGTTCCCTTGATCGCGGAAGTACAGAGCAGAGCCAGCGCGAAGCCGATCAGGTTGACCATGATAATATTCAGAATCACGAAGAGGAATGTGATCAGCACGGACCAGAGGAAGGCTGGATCGTGGAACATACTGGAATAATTCGCCAGCCCCACGAACTTGGTGATCTTAATCCCCGTCCAGTCCGTAAAGGAATAGCCCACGCCGAGAACCAGAGGAATAATCACCGTCACGGCAAAGGCAAAGACCAGGGGAAAGAGAAAAATAAAATAGACAATTCCCCTGTGGTACCTCTGGCTGGGAAAACGGTAGAGGCCATAGAGAGCAGCCAGGAGGCCGATAATCAGCATTGCTCCTCTTGCGCCAAATTTTATCCCTGTAATATCAATGATCAGCGCGCCTACCATAAGAACAATTCCCGTGGTGAGCACGCCGATGGAAATAGGTTTTTGTATCGCGGAAGTCTTATTCATCCCTCTTCCTCCTAACTCTATTCCGGTGCGTATTCTGCCGGATTGATTGTCAGTTCTGAAACTGGAAAAAAGGGGGGCCAGGCCCCCCTATTCCAAGCAGCGCTTACTTGCTGTAATAATCCTTGATCGTTGTCGCCATCTTATTAGTGAAGTCCTCAGGAGTCGCAATCTTGCCCTGTGCAAAGTCGTTGAAGACCTGACCAAGCGCGTTCTGAGCCAGACCCTCCTTGTTGCCGGGCCAGGTCCAGCCGGAGGTCTTGCCAGCCTTCTGATAATCGGTCAAGGTCTGAGCGAAGGGATCAGACGCAACGTACTTGGAAGACTTGAAGGGGCTTACAAATCCAGCTTTTTCAACCAGGATCTGCTGTCCCGCATCACCCGCGCACCACTGGAGGAACTTCTTGGCAGCATCGCTGTTGTCGTTCTTGGTGACAGCCCAGTAAGATGGAGAGTCAGACTCCAGACGATCCATACCTTCCTGGAAAGCGTATGGGAGAATACCGCACTTGAAGTTGCCGGCCGCCTTATAAGCGTCCTTGTCATCCTTGCCGGTCATCGTCGCGCCGATCCAGGATCCCTGGGTGACAAAGGCGTACTTGCCGGAGGCGAAGTTCAAGATCTGCTGATCATAGGTACCTGAAACCAGAAGCGCGGGATCCGAGTACTTATTGAAAAGAGCTACCATCTTGGAGAAGTCGTTGAAACGGGTCTTGTCGATCTCTCCCTTGGAGAGCATGTCAAAGTACTTGGTATCACCTCTCTGCAGACCGCCGTCCTGGTATGCGGAGAAGATGTGGTTGCCGGTAGACCAGTAGAGGTTGACCGGCTCAGCGGAGTAGCCCAGCACTGCGGTCAATCCAAGCTCGCTCTTCTTGGCGTCCAGAGTCTCGAAAGCCTTCTTCATGCTCTCAGGTCCGGTAATGGACTTGGGGTCAATGCCCGCCTTCTGCAGAATGTCAGCGTTGTAGCAAAGGCCGATCGCCTCCTGGGTGTAAGGGAAACCGTATACCTTGCCATCCTCCTTGTAGGCCAGCTCCGTGTCCTTGGTCCACTCCTGGTCACTCAGGTCAACGATGTTGCCCTTCCAGTTCTTGAAATCACTGGAGCCGCCGCACACAAAGATGTCGGGCATATTCCCGGCCTGATTGTAATTCTTCAGCTGGCCCTGGATATCGACTCCGCCGCCCATGGACTCGATGGTGACCTTAGTCCCGGTCTCCTTCTCATAGGCCTCGGCCAGCTCCTTGAGCTGAGCATCGACCTCGATCTTACCGTTTACCAGGCGAAGCGACTTGCCGGAAGAATTGTTATCACCGGATGAGGACCCGCCGTTACCGCCGCCGCAGCCGGCGAACACGGAAGCAACCATGCAGGCTGCCATTACAAGAGCTAGCGTTTTTTTCTTCATATTCCCTCCTACTATGACCCAGTGAAAAAACGATTCCAACGTTTCAAAAACAACCGGGTTCAATGTTTACAAGAGGTATTATAGCACTTTGCTAAGGTCTTCCACGAAATATTGCCCTCTCCCGGTTAATTTGGTTAGGCTCACAGATTTCTCTTCTGACTTTTGTGCATTTTGCCAATTGAAAACCTTTCCAATATCGTCTATAGCCCTATTTTTTCTTCAAAAAATGGTCATTTTGTCAGTATTCCCCTGAGATTGCTCCTTTTCTGCCCATAGGATTCGGTAAAATTCTGAATTCTTCAAAATCAATCGCGCAATCACTCACGCGTCTCTTTCTCCCCGTCTGTCGCCCTGTCAATCTTCTTGCCCAGTTTCTCATCCGTCTCCTCGCACCGCCAATCGACCAGCTTATCAAAATAGATGCGAATCAGAGAGGCCACAGGAACGGCCAGAAACATGCCGGTCACCCCGCCCACCGCGGATCCGACCAAAAGAGCCGCGATCACGAGAACCGGGTGAACCGATACGGCATTGGAGAGAATACGGGGATTGATCACATTGCCGTCAATCGTTGTGACGACGAAGACCGCGATCAGGGCGATCAGCAGCTTGCTGTGATCCTGGGCGAAAACGCAGACGAAGGTCACGGAGACGTAACCCACGGCCGGCCCTACATAGGGGATCAGGTTTCCGATTCCCATCATCATGCCGATCAAGAGGGCATAGGGGACCTCGATTAGAGACAGGATAATAGACATGGTCACGCCGACGAAGACGGCGTCCAGCAGCTGACCCCGAACATAGCCGATGAAGGCGTGCCCGGCATTTCCCAGAAACTCCATGAAATAGCCGTACTCCCGCTCAGGCAGGATAGACTTGGCCGCCTTGGTCCAATAGGCGATAAAGCCCTCATGATCCGCCATGAAATAGATGGAGAAGATCAAGCTGAAAAAGGCGGTGGTCATGAATCCCGTGACCCCTTTAGCCGCGCTGGTGGCGGAATTTCTCGCCCAGTTGGAGGCGTTATTGACCGCCTCCTGGAGGAAGGACCGGTCAATATGAAAACGGTCCATCACCTCCGTCACCAGACTCCAGATCCCGGAAATCGACTCCTGGAAATTGTTGGCGATAATCTTCAAGTTCTCCACACTGACCGCCTGCAGGCTGTTGGTCAGAGAGGACAGAAGCAGGGAGGCCACAAGGAAGAAGACCAAAAGCGCGGCCAAAACCGTAATTGCCACGGAAAGACCGCGCGTCCTGTGCTTGCGCAGAATGGGGACGTGCGAGAACCCCCTCTCCAGCCTGTGCACCACGGGCGAGAGCAAAAGAGCCACCATGATCCCGAAGACAAGGGGCTTTAGGATTCCTGTAATCCACCCGATGAAGGTGCCCGCCTGCCAGAGAATCGTATCCATGTGCCGATAAGCCCAGACCATAATCAGCATAATCAGAAAGGTCAGGAGAACATAGCGCATGATTTTATTGAGAAAGTTATCGTTGAAATTCTTCATGGTTGCCTCTTCTTCTGACAGATTTTACTTAGAAAGCGGCCCGGTCCCGTCGCGGCCTTTGGCTTCTTTCATCCTTTAGCCCATGATACGTATTGGGCATTTTCATCCTTCGGCTCATGATGAGGCTTTTTCCCCTCTCCCCAGATTTCCCAGGTGGAAGTGACAGGCAAGGGCATACGAAAAAACGGCCAGAGCAATTCCCGCCGGAATGTCGATGATAAAATGCTGTTTGGTCGTCACCGTGCTGATGAAGATCAGGATGCAGAATATGCCGGTAAAAATCTGGTATCCCCTGGAGATCTCAGGCCTCTTATAGACCACCAGAAAATAGGAGGTCGAAATCAGACAGTGAAAGCTGGGAAGGAGATTGGTCCCATAGGTCAGCCCATCCGCAGCATAGGTCCACTGCAGAATTCCGTTGAAGAAGCCCGGGTTATTGTTGAGCAGTCCCTCCGCAGCCCGATTCATCCCTGTGGGATAGAGAACGAAGACGGCCGCTCCGATCAGCTCCGCAATCACGACCCCCGCGATGAAGTCACGATAGTGCGCCTTGTCCACCTTCGAGGCCGCGATCGGCCCTATGATCCAGAAGATATGGCTGAAGAGATAGATGATAATCCAGAACTCCGGCTGCAGGGGGATCAGATCGTCGAGCAGGGGGATCTTGGTCGTATGCCAGACCACCCCCACCCGCTCCTGATACATACGGATCTGCTCATAGAGCAGGTTCTGCAGGGCATAGAGCAAAACAGCCGTCAGATATCCATACAGTGGAAAACCCAGCAATTTTTTTTCGAGGAATTTCATGAATTCGTTTCCTTCATACGTTTTTTGGTAAATCTTTTTGTCCCTTTTTTACCTCCTTAGTTTAATCGGTCGGGACTGGAAATGCCACTGTTACCTGTCCGACTCCTCATCTGCCCCTACAACCTCTTATTCTTGTTCGGTATCATCCAGTTCCACATAGGTCTTCTGACTGGTGAACTTCCCCTCCTGCACTTTCTTCGCGATTTCTTCCTCGCTCATACCGGTCGCCGCCTTAATCTGCGCAATGGCAACATCCTGATAGATATAGGCTCCCTTGGGATCACAGAGGAAGAGATCCGAATAACAGACCGTACGGTTCAGATCCAGAGGCTCTACCTCGATTACTTCAGCCGCTTCCATAAGACCGCTCCCTGTTCTCTTTGCATCCTGCAGCGCTGTCAGAAAAACCTCCAGATTCCCTTCAAAAAAGTCTGTCAGGATCTGGCGGACTTTCGCCTTCCTCTCATAATCTGCCAGAAGTGCCTTAACCTGATCTGGGCTCATGTAGACGCCGGCAGCGTAATTCTCCGTCAGCTTCTCATGCTTTGGTGATGGAATCCAATCCGGCAGGAAACTCCTCCAGGAACTGCAGTACTCCCCCATCTGCGGCTGCCTGTCCAGGAGGAAAGAGTAAGCCGTGCCGCGAACATACTGGTATCTGGTAAAGAAACCGCTGATGACAGCCATCCCATAGAGCAGTCCCTTCTCGGTCGGCTGATTGGGATCCCAGCTGGCCAGGGTCTTCATGATATCAATGTACTTCTCCGCGAAGAACTTCTCCTGCTGCTTGCTGCGTTCCTCAGCGACCCTCCGGATAAGGCTGTCATCGCCCTCTCTCAGCGCCTTCATCGGCGCGAAAAACCACGCTTCCATCTCATCCTCTCGAATAGGATGATAACTGATATCAAAGCCCATTTCCCCTCCTTATCTCCCTTGACCGTCCGTCCTCTGCCTGCAGAAGATGATGACGAACGTCCTCCGAATTCCCCTCTTATAGCTCTCTTATCTGCTCTCCCCAGCGGAGGAGGGCCAGATAGGTTCCCAGGCTCAGGCACATGGCCAGGGGCAGAATCATCATGCCCATCCCGTATCCGACCCGGGCAATCACAAGTCCGAAAATAGCATTGAACGCAATATCAAACAGGGTTCCTGCACTCATAATCGCCCCCGTCGCAGTTGTTGTCAACTCCCTGTGAAAGTAGAGCTGAATGCACATTGTCATGGTCGGGTAAATGACAGACAGACCCAGCCCTGCCGCGAACAGGAGAAAGAAGGCCCGCTGTCCCAGAACAAAGGACAGGATGTAAACTGCCGTACCGGATCCAAGAAAAATCAGAAGCGCCTTTCGAATTTTCAATTTGGCGATCACAGGGGCAAAGAGAAGGCGTCCCAGCATCATACCCCCGTAGAAAAGACTGGGGATGAGGGCCGCGTCCCGGGCGCTCATTCCCAGCCCGTCACGACAGTAGATATTCATCCAGTTCATCACCCCGTGCTCGCCGATAAAGTAGGTGCCGAAAATAAGAATAAAGAGCCAGAAGGCCGGTCTGTGCAGAATCATGATATAGGGAGCTTCTTTTTCTTCCGGATAGGGAGGCTTCTTTCTCTCTGAGGCCCTCCCGGTAGCTTTCTGAGGAATTCCCTCTCCTGCCTCCGCCCTGTCCTTCTTATGGATGTTTCCGGCAGTCTCCCCGCTGATCCTCTTATTAATTTCTCCAGCCGCTTCCTCGCTGACCTCCCTACTGAGTTCTCCGACTGTCTTCTCGCCGACTTCCCTACTGATCTCTCCGTCCGTCTCCTCGCCGACTTCCCTACTGATCTCTCCGGCCGCCTCCTCGCTGACCTTCCTACTGATCTCTCCGGCCGCCTTCTCTCCGGCCGCCTTCTCGCTGACCTTCCTACTGATCTCTCCGATCACCTCCTCGCGGATCCTCCTGTCGTATGAGAGACCGGCATCCCCAGATGACAGTCTTGCGAAGGCGAGCAGGGCGATGACCCCGATCAAGAGGAGACCCAGGCTGACCAGCTTCCAGGCAAAAAAGGAGGTCGCAAGGCGTCCGATTCCGCCCTGGGTAAGCGTTGTCCCAATCGCCTGGATAAAGAAGAGAATATTGATTGCGGCCCCCGGCACTGTAAAAAGACGCGGACTCATGACATTCATCAGCATATTCAAAAGGGTCGAGGTCCCCATGGCGAAGAAGACGCCGACCAGAAGAGCCGGGTAGTGATCGGTCAGAAGATAAAGTGCCTCCGCGCCTATCCAGCAGCAAAGAGAGCCGCAAAATGCCCTCCGAAGGCCGAAATGATCGGAAAGCCTCCCTCCCAGGAGCATGAAGACGAAATTCCCAATGTAGCTGACGGTAATGATCAGGGACAGCTGCGAGGTGTTGAGGGCAAAGTGCTCTCTGAACACAGGGGCAAAGACGCCCCGCAAGGCGTCGCTGCTGCCCAGCCCCAACATCAGGAGTCCCAGGATCAGATAATAGGCTATCGTCCGGCTCTCAAACTTTGATTTCACGGTCTCTTTCTCTCTCATTCTTCCGACAGCTCAGAAAAGCAGTCATTTCTCACACGGCGGCAGGACTCAAATTCCACCGCCTCGCCGAACGAGCCCCCTGCCTTATCCGCAAAACGGACGGAACAATTCTCCATCGCCAATCCATCCACGTGACGGAACAAAAAGCCGCTGCTGTGGCGCGCTTCGATTCCCTTACCATAGCCCGGCCGCAGGTCATACATCCCCTTGGGCCACCTGGATTTGCTCGACATACGCACCTGCACATTGCGAAGATAGACATCCTGTATTCTATCATCTTCTCCTCCGACTTTTCCTTCAGATTTTTCTCTGAATTCCGCGCCGGATTCTTCTCCGAATTCTACTCCGGATTTTTCTCCGGATTCCGCGCCAGATTCTTCTCCGAATTCCGCGCCGGATTCTTCTCCGAATTCTACGCCGGAGATTCTTCTCCGAATTCTACTCCGGATTTTTCTCCGGATTCCGCGCCAGATTCTTCTCCGAATTCCGCGCCGGATTCTTCTCCGAATTCTACGCCGGATTCTCCGCCTGCTCCTCTCCTATTTTTTCGCGATAAGGACAATCCAGGGCTTTGAGGGGTGGTGGGTCACCTTGATCTTGGAGAATCCGGCCCTCATAAGATCCGCCTGAATTTCTTCTGGTGTATAGCAGCGCATGCCGTCGATGATCTTCTCAAAATGCCTGCCTGCCGCGTCCATCCCGTCGCACTCATTGACAATCAGGAAAATCCCGCCCGGGCGCAGGACGCGGGCCACCTGTTCAAAACATCTTTCCAGTCCGGGCCAGAAGTAGATGGTCTCAAAAGCCGTGGCCAGATCAAATGTCTCTGGATCGAGACTCAGCTCCGAGACGTCTCCCCGAATAACCCGACATCTTCCCTCCTCAATCTGCTTTTGGTTATATTCTCTGGCCTTCGCCACAGAAAGGGGAGAATAATCGACAGCCGTCAGATGAGCCGCAGGGTATCGCCGCAGCAGCTCTCCCGCGTTTCTTCCCCCTCCGCAGCCCAGATCTGCAATCTGCTCCGCCTCGATCCGCGGCAAATGCCGCATGCCCCAGTCCGCCATCTTCGCGTGACCGCGGTTCATACCGGAAATCATAACTTTCCCCAAAAAGCCTGCCGGCTTCCTGGTCTGATTAAAGAAATCTCTCAACAGTCCCATCTTTCCCTCCTTCTTCCTGCTCTCTTTTTTGCGCCTTTCCCCTCTGCGTCTCTTTTAGCGAAAGAGTACGAAAAGAGATGACCTCTAAAGGTCACAAAAAAGCCGATTATCTGATCTTTTTCTTGCGCATCTGCTGTTCATCATCTGTTATGCGAAGCTAACGCTTGTTTAGATTATGACCTATTTCCGACCATTTGAAAATATCCGTATGATGAGGACCGCATTGCACACACATGTCAGAAACTGCGTACGTCTTAGCGCCATGAACACTGGCAATAAACCGCACAGAGACAAAGCGCACAGGAAAGAGCGCGCAAGTCATCAGACTCGCGCGCCCTTTCTCTCAATCAACTGTTTTCGTCTGTGGTTACCTGGTCTGTCTTCTTCTCTTTCCGGCCAGAAGGCTGGCAGCTACTGCCGCAAGAAGCAGGAGCGATCCATAGAGAGGAAGGTTGCCCAGATCTCCTGTCTTCGGAGCCTTGGGGTTCCTGGGAACGACATTGGGCTTGGGTGAAGGCTTGGGCTGATCCTGGGTATTGGTGATCACAAAGCCATTGGCAGCATCTCCACTGATGCTTGTCGTATAGCCGGCAATCGCCTCCTCCTCAATGGTGTACTTGATCTCCTGACCATCCTTGTACTGGTCCAGGTTGGCGAAGGTGTACTGCCATTGATTGTCCCTGGACAACTTCTGGCTATCCACCTTCTGTCCGTCCGCGTAGAGGTTTACCGTGACGAACTCTGCAGGATCTCCGATCCACTTCTTAGTCACTGGAACAGAGACCTTACCGGTAATGGTATTGGTCACCTTAAAGCCATTCTCTGCCGTTCCGGAAATGCCAGTCACATAACCCTCTACCTTAACCTCGTCTAAGGTGTAGGCGATCTCATGACCATTGTTGGCGTCATACTTGGGCAGATCAGCAAAAGTGTGCTTCCAGCCCGTATCCTTGGTCAGAACAGCGGTGTCCTTGACGGTGCCGTCTGCCAGGAGCTTCACGGTTGCCGAATCAGCCGCCTTGCCGACCCAGGTCTTGGTCACCGGAATGGAGATCTTCTCCGTATTGGTGTTCTTAACCGTGTAGCCGGAGGTCATATCGCCACTGATCTCGGACTTGTAGTTGGCGATCGGGTCTTCCTTGATCGTGTACTTGATCTCAACGCCATTCTTGTACTTGTCAAGATTAGCGAAGGTATGCTTCCACTGGTTGCCTGCGTTTAAGGTGACAGCTTCCTTCTCCGTCCCGTCAGCGTACAGATGAATCTTCGCGGAATCAGCTGCCTTGCCGACCCAGGTCTTGGTTACGGAGACAGAGACCTGACCGGTGATGGTGTTGGTCACCTTAAAGCCATCCTTGGCGTTCCCGGTGATTTCGGTCTTATAGCCCTCTACCTTGACCTCGTCCAGCTTGTAGGCGATCTCATGGCCGTCATTGATATCATACTTGGGAAGGTCCGCAAAAGTATGCTTCCAGTTCGTTCCCGCGGTCAGAACAGCGGTGTCCTTGACAGCGCCGTCGGCCAGGAGCTTGACGGTCGCGGAATCGGCGGCCTTGCCGACCCAGGCCTTGGTCACATCAATAGAGATCTTCTCTGAGCCGGTATTGGTAACCTTAAAGCCCGTGTTCGCGTCTCCGCTCACCGCGGACCGATACTGCCTGCCACCGATCTGAATCTGATCGTTGGCATCCAGTCCTTCCTCCTTGACCGTATAGTTATATGCCTGATGGGTCGCCGGATCCTCTGAGGCGATGTTGCTGAAGCTGCCCTTCCAGTTCTTGGCAGCGTCCAGGGTAAGCACTTCATTGGTCGCCTGCCCGTTCCGGTAGAGACGAACCTGTACTGAGTCCGCGCTGTGATCTACAGCAGCGCTGCCCAGATCCTTCCAGACCTTCTCGACCGGGATATCCACCGCGGTCGTCTTGAAGCTGACGGCAGCGGACTGTCTGGTCAGTGTGGATGTATTCCCGTCGATATCGTAGTCCAAGACAGGAGAGATGACATTGATCTTCCCGTTATAGGTCGGTGAAAGAGTCGGACTGACCTCATAGTTCAGGTCAATGGTGCCTCCATCCCCAATCGCCAGAGCCTTTGTCGATTCAAAGACAGCCATATCTGCCTGTGCGGGATCTGTCACCACATCATAATCGCCGGGCTGAGGTGCCTGATTCATGGAGTAGGTCTTACCCGGGTGGAGCTTGATATACTTGACCGTGAAATTGGAGGTCATACTCGTGCCGGTCAGTTTTAACGGCCACTGGGTCTTGCCTTCCGGATGGTATCCCAAGCCGTTGTTCTTGTTCTCTGAGAAGAGCGGGACATAGAGCGTTGTGTGCTTGACTGTCTTGGTCGTATTATTGCGCACAACAATCCTCTGCGTCACCTTGCCGCCTCTGTCAAGAACCGGTGTCGTTGCTTTCTTCGTGCTCTCTGAGCTCGGATCATAGATATAGGTCTTAGGCCCCTGGTCTCCATCCGGCACAATCAGTTTGGAATCCGCTCTGACCTCATAGGCCTGGTTGACCTTAATCCCACGTTTCTCTGACAGAGAAGACATGGTCTCTCCGCCGTTGACGGCGTTACCGAAATCAGCCGTATACTTTTCCGTTGTCGAATTGGCGCTATCCCAACGCATGCCCTTAAGCTTGGCTCCGATATCCTTGAAATCCTTGGTGGTCATCCCGAGAAAATCATTGATATGGTAGGTACCGACTTTGGCGTCCGTGTTGGTCGTCACATCCATGCTGATCTCAGATGTCTTCCAGGTGAAATCAGGCTGATACTGGCCCCTGGTCTCCTGCCCGATATCAAGGGTATACTTCCATACCTTGACCTTCTCGGTACCATGCATGAACTCACCTACATAGACGGGCTTGGACAGTTTTCCATTGGTTACCTTGAGGTTGGAGTAACTGAATCCCTCGGGCATCGTCACATAGAAGACAGGCTCCTGCAGGGGATTCCAGTCCCAGTTCGCGTCGCTGGTCTTACCGGAGATGTGGAACTTATCTCCTCCGTTGATCTGGGACTTGTCAATGCTTCCGATCCCGTTGACAACCTTGGGAGGTCCTGATTTGCCCAGCACTTCATAGGTATTCGCAGCCTGAGGCGTGGTTCCCGTGTTATAGAACTTAATGGTACTCTTGACGTCGGCATCCGTCCCCTTCTTCCAGCTTCCGAAGACGCCGCCGGGCATATATGACCAGCCGTAATAGGCGCTCTCATCAATGAAAGCTGAATTGCGGCCGCCGGGCTTGACATTGTAAGCCTTTGTCTCGGGATTATAGTCGTAATTGGTATTGTCCTCATACCTTATCCCGTTCCAGCTTCCGGGGATCGTCCCGAGATCAACCTTGATGGTCTTGATGGAGTCGTTGATCCCCAGACCCAGGTCGGTATTCTTAATTAGAGTCGAAACCCCATCGTGCTGAAGCGAGTTCGGATCAATCGTCCCGCTCCTGCCGTCTGCGGAAGTCCAGGTCAGCATTCCGTAATGCATCCCGGCCGCATAAGGGATCGTGACGCCACGGATAATCGCCGTATTAGCTTCATCCAGATTCATTTCCAGAGTTTTGGGACGAGAGGCGGTACCCATCTCATTGCGAATCATCAAACCGCCAAAGCGCACGTTATAGGTGTCATACTTTTTCTTGGCCCAGTTAGGCATGGTATCGCGCACATTGACCTTGGTGAGAAGCTCCGGAGTGGAACCGTCCAGAATGGTGATCGACAGATCCTGCTCCTTCGTCGTAGAAGTCCGGCCGATATTCTCGTTCCAGACTGTCTGACTCAGATTCTTGAGCTTGACGGGGAAGGTTGAACCATTGGGACGGGTCGTTGTGCTCGGAACTGTGAATCTGGGTTTCAGACTCAAATTGCCCATAAGACGCCCGCTCTCCGGGAAGGTCACCCTCGTCGTCTTGTTGGTCCCATCATCTGTGGTGGCGCCAATGACGCCGTCCATGTGATAGATGCTGTCCTCTCTCAGTCCATCGAACTGTATGTCGCTGGGATAGACGACATCAATTGTAGTGCTGCTTCCGGCCTTGGTCAGAAATCCTGTTCCGGCCCCGGTTGTCCCTACAGACAGCTGGCTGGTCTGTCCGCCCTTGGTGACAACCTCTGAGCTGACATCGGGCCAGAAGCCGAGTGTCGGTGCGTCCTTCGCGTTGACCGGATAGGACTTGGCGTCGACAGAGCTGCTGCTGTCTGTCCGCAGGTTCAGCTTAATGACATTGGCGAGAATCTGGTTGGCGTCCATATTCTCATAGGCGTCATCCAGGCGGAACTGAATCTCCTTGGTAGAGGCAACATTGGTCAGGGAGTACTTGCTCTTAAATGAAATCTTTCCTGTCTTGGATTTGCCCACCGTGGGAGGAGTCGCGGACGGATCTGCTGTGGACGCAGGATACCCATAGGGTGAGTCCGCGTTGCCCGTCGGCGACAGAGTCAGCTCCTCAAATCCCGTACTGCTGATCGGTCCTGTCTTCCAGGTTGAACCGGGCAGAGACATATAGTAGAGTCCATTGCCCAGGGTCAGATCCATATAGGTATGGGAGAACTGCAGACCAGCCGGTACGGAGTAGGCTACATTCAGATAGTAGTCCTTTCCCGCCTCCAGACTGGGCTTCCCGCCAGCCAAAAGATCTGCCTTGACATTTCCTGCCGTGTCTGTCACTTCAATTTTCGTGAATTTCAGGCCGGTCGTGTCTTCTGCGTGTACTGACATGGTATTACTGAATATCGTAGTGACCATTGTCAGCAAGGAGATGGCAAAAGCCAATAGTTTCTTTCCTTTTTTCATAACACTCCTTTACTGATCTGCCTTTTAAAAAGTTGCCTATGCTTCAGAAGACATTATACATTTTTCACAATTTTTCCGCAATTTCTTTTTTAACAAAACACATTTCCCGCGAGGATTCGGTTATGACGAACCAAAAATGACTGTCCAACTCGCTCTTTCCCTCAATGGAAAGATACGAGCTGGACAGTCGATCTCTTATCATCAGAGCTCTCGCTCAGGTTCTGTGAATTCAATCCTCAGAATTCTTTATCTGTCGGTCTTTCTCTTCCTGCCAAATGCAACCGTTCCGATAACCAATGCCCCGAGCAGAATGCTTGCATAGATGGGAAGCTGTGTCTGGTCACCCGTCTTGGGCGCGATCTTGCTATCCTTGACAGGAACCACAGGCTTGTTGGGCTTAGCGGGATCTGCCGGCTTTACAGGCTTACTGGGCTCTGCGGGCTTATTGGGCTTGGGGGCAGGGGCAGCCTTATACTTGAGGGTAAAGCTGATATCCTTGCTGGTCGGGTTGATCGCGTCCGCACCTGAGGGCAGCTGCTCTGCCTCCCAGTTAAAGC
>NZ_JAQT01000019.1:0-7741 GCF_000524295.1 Shuttleworthella sp. MSX8B | reverse complement strand
TGTCAAATGTTGGGGCGGGATCCTTCGGGAGCCCGCCCTAATACTGTGTTTGGGCGGATTTAGGTGTTCCATGGTATGTCAGCATCTTTTATGGCATAACAAATAAACCCCTGAGCGCCAAGCTTGTTTTCAGTTACTAATTCATTGCCATCAGGATGCGAGTCCGAAGCCTTTCGAAGCGATGGATTCCATAGGAGGTTCGTTTTAAGACCTTAATTCGGTTGTTGAACCCCTCTGTTGTTCCGTTTGTAATGTCTGTGTGTTTAAAGGCAGCACAAATCTCTCTGGCCCAGTTCTGGTAGCATTTTGCCACTTTATGAAACTCAGCGACACGACAAGATTCAGCTTCCTGAATCCAAAGACGGAACTGTCTTCTTTGTTCAGAGTACTTCCTGTTCTGACAGATACTGTAGAACCACTCCTTTAAGTGATGCGCCTTGCGTAGATCTTCGTTGTAAAAGATCATGCGAGAGCAGGCGATTTGCTGCTCAAGCGGCAGCTTCTTAAACCGAGAAAGAAGGGGCGATTGCAAAACGAGGTTCCAGTTTGAAGCAGTAACTTCCAGTATCACCCTGGATTGCAATGAAAACTTCTATTTTTGGCTGGTAGACTCTGTACAAGCAGGATGGAAATGGCTATAAATGAGGTAAGGAAGCAGTTGCTTCCGAAAAAACGCGTATCTTAACCAGAGGTCGAGCTCAAACCGAAAAATTCGGAACTTTTAAGTTCCACCCCTAAAACATGAACTGGGTAGGTTCTTGTTCCAGGTGCTCTGACAGATATGCGTTTACTTAAAGAGTCTGGGACTCAGGATGATTTCATCAGGTGGAATCTTCCTGAGTCCGATTTTCTTTAAGAGATTCTCCCCATACTGAAATGAAAACATTTCATAGGGACTTTTATTCCCAAGTGTCTTTCTTCGATAGGAATTGATATGACTCATCATTAGATTGATTTGTTCCTGCTGATAGGCAGTTAAATCAACTCCTTTTGGAAGGATTCTCCGAATCATTTCATGGTGGACTTCACAGCTCCCCTTCTGGTAAGGAGCAGAAGCGTTGCAGTAGAAAACATAGGATCGTCGGTTTCCATGCTCATCAAATTCAATTCTCTTAGGATCGGAGAATTCACTTCCATTGTCAGCGAGGATAACAGGAAACAGATCTTTAAAGGAGTCAGCCCCAAGCGTCGCATATAGTTGGTTAAAGACAGTGATCACAGACTGAGCATCATTATGGTCTCTACGAAAGGCGATTTGCAGTCCGTCTGTGACAAAAGTAATGGTAAGAAGAACAGCACCACCTTTTGTGCCCTCGACAGAATCAATCTGAACAACAGGTGTGTCGGGATGTGAGGCCATAAAGGCATTCAAATCCTTCATGGTTCGTCCCTGACGGCATTTGGTGTCAATTTTTATCGTATTGGGTCTCTTGCGCCAGGGACGCATTCTTACCTTGCGCGGCATGTCGATATTGCGCGCGGAGAAAAGATTTGCGTCCATATACAGATATAGTGTCCGCTCGCTTACCATAAGTTCTGCCTTATGCTCCAAATAGATATGGTGTAGAGATTGTCCCTGGCGGATCAATGGAGAAATAATAGCATCCATTCGTTCGCGTTCTTCGTCAGACAGAGCAATCCCCTGACGGGACTCAGAGAGGACATCTTCGTATTCTTTTTGCGCGAGAGCAGCATTATAAAATTTTTTCTCTAAGGTGCAGAGTCGCTGTTGTTTACAACCATTGCAGACATAGGGCGGTTTGCTCAGTTTAGGGCAGACTTGCTTATGGTAAGAAATGCAGGTATGTAAGCACCTGCCGCAAAAAGAACAGTATAAGGGACGTCTTTTGCTTACGGAACAGGTTGGACAAATATCTATCTGTTGGCATTTTTTACGAAGAGAGCAGTCATTAAAGGGCTTCCCATAGGCTCCTGTTTTTCGGCAGATAAGATGGGAACGAACCTCTTTTGAGATTGTCGAGCAATCTTTGCCAATGGTCTCTGCGATCTTTTTAAAAGAATCCTGTTGTTGTAGTCCTGTTTCAATCTGTTTTCGTTGCTCATGAGTTAATTGTTTGTATTTAGCCATTTGATCCTCCTGTTCTAGTCAGAGCAACAGGACAAGAACCCCAGTAGCTATTTTAGTTCTTTCGGAAGAATTAAGATCTACTTGACATTCGGAAGGATTAACTTCTAGCGGTTAAGAGGAAGGGGTAGAAACTCAGATTGCAATTCACCTTTTTATTTAACGATGACAATAGGAGTGGTGATATATTGACTAAAAACTGGAAAAGTGATGACATAATTATTAAAGATAATATATTTATCAAAAATGAGAGGGAAAAGTTAGATGTCTTATTGCTCTGATATAACAAAAAATAGAATTTTAGAATGTGCTAAAGGGGAATTTTTAAGCAAAGGATTCGAAAATGCACAGGTAGCTGAAATTGCTAAATTAGCAAAAGTAACTACAGGAGCTATTTATCGTCATTTCAAAAATAAGGAAGCATTATTTTTTGCTCTAATTGAAGAGGAATATAATTACACATTAGATGTTGTTTCTGATGTTGAAAAAAGGAGCGAACAAAAAACTATTAGGATAGACTCTGATTTAGTCGATGATGAAGCGATTATAGAAAATTTATTCTTGGAAACAATGCTATTTGTTGATTATATGTATGCGCATTTTGATAACTTTAAGCTGATTTTTGCGTGTAGCAAAGGGTCACAAGTAGAAAACTTTATTGAGGATATTACTGAAAGATATACAGCTAAAAATATGAAGCTTATTCTTTTCAACGCTAAACAAGAGCAAATTATCACAGAGATTAAAGAGTTTGAAGTTCATGTCATTACAAAAGGCTATATTACATCTCTATGCGAGTGTGTTCTTCATGATATACCGCATGATAATGTTGGCGAATATATTAGAAGCATTGTTATTTTTCAATATTATGGTTGGCAAGGCTTAATGAAGAAAAATAATAGATAATTTTTTGTCAAAAAGTTAGCGATAACTAATTAACTTTTTGTTTGGAGGAGGTATTTTCTTGAAAAGTAACAATAAAAATGCCATTTCAGAGTTGCTTAAATACGCCGATGGCGAGAAAAAACAATTATACAAATCAATTTTGTTAGCGACCATAGGGGAACTGTTTGGAATGATTCCTTTTTTAGCAATAGCAAAATTGATAGAAAAAATATATCAATCTGAAGTGTCATTTAGAACTGTATTGTGTTTAACACTTATAGCTTTGTGTGGACAAGTTTTAAAAGGTATTTTTACTTTATATTCAACAATAACCTCACACAAAGCAACATTTCATATTTTAAAAAATATACGAAGTTTAGTAGCTGAAAAAATGCTAAGAGTACCTATGGGTGTAATGATAGATACTCCTATAGGTAAATTTAAAAATTTAATTGTAGATACAGTGTCTAAGCTGGAAGATTCAATGGCTCATTTTATGCCGGAGATAACATCAAGTATAGTATCTCCTGTTTTATTTTTGGTTTTGATTTTTGCTTTGGACTATAGGATGGGGTTGGCTTCGTTACTTACAATTCCTTTAGGAATGCTTGGATATATAGGTATGATGAAGGATTATGAGTTTAGAAGCAAAACATATACTACAGCTCAAAATAATATGAATAGTACTTTGGTTGAATATATTAATGGGATTGAGGTTATAAAAGCTTTTAACCACAGTGCTTCTTCTTATGAAAAATTTACGAACGCAATTAACTTCTTTCATGATAGTACACTTGCTTGGTGGAAGCAAAGTTGGTTATGGTCAGCATTTGTTCAAGCAGTTATGCCATCCACACTTTTAGGAACTTTGCCGATTGGTGCATATCTGTATATGAATTCAAAAATATCGTTATCAAGCTTTATTGTGTGCATTATACTGCCTATTGGTTTTATTGCACATTTAATGAAAATCGGTAAATATTCTGAGCAATTCAACATGGTTAAGGCAAGTTTAGACGCAATAGAGGAATTTCTATCGAAAGAGGAACTTAAAAGACCAAAAGAGAAGGTAATCTTTGATGACACTCTCTATCGTTTTGAAAATGTTTCATTTGCATATGATAAGGAACTTGTGCTAAAAAATATCAACTTTGAATTAAAACCAAATACAGTAACCGCATTGGTAGGAAATTCAGGTTCTGGAAAATCTACAATAGCAAAACTTATGGCTGGTTTTTGGGATCCGTCCAATGGAAGTATCTATTATGGTGGAAAGAAAATACCCGAAATTCCATTTGAACAGCTAACAAATGAGATAAGCTATGTTGCTCAAGACAATTTCTTGTTTAATACAAGTATAAAAGAAAATATAAAAATGGGAAAACCAACTGCAAGTGATGATGAGGTTATTGAGGCGGCTAAAGCAGCATCTTGCCATGACTTTATTATGGAACTTGAAAATGGATATAACACAAAAGTCGGTGATGCAGGAGGTTCTTTGTCTGGTGGAGAAAGGCAAAGAATTACGATTGCAAGAGCAATGTTAAAACAATCTAAGGTAATAATTTTAGATGAAGCAACTGCATTTGCAGATCCTGAAAATGAATATCTCATTCAAAGTGCAATCACCAAACTCATTAAAGGAAAGACTCTGATAGTGGTTGCTCACAGGCTCTCTACTATTACAAATGCTGATACAATCCTTGTTATGAAAGATGGGGAATTTGTAGAGAATGGAACTCATGAAGCCCTTGTAAAAAAAGATGGAGTATATGCTTCCTTGTGGAAAAATTATGTAGGCGGATTAGATAACGAAAAGGAGGCGTTGTAAATGATTAGCATTGTAAAACGTATATTAAAAATATCAGGGAAGTATAAAAAAAATGTAATTCTTGGTCTTATATTTAGTGGATTAAAATCATTCTTCGCTTCCTTGATGCTGTTGGCGGTTTTACTGATTATGATTAATCTTGAACAGTTGAATATGACTATTATTATGCAGGCAACAGCAATTGTAGTTGTGAGTATATTCGGCAGATTCATTTTTCAATATCTTTGTGATAGAAAATTAAGTGCATCAGGTTATGAAATTTTTAAGGATAAAAGGATTGAAATAGGGGAAAAACTGAAAAAAGCTCCAATGGGGTATTTTTCAGAAAAAAACTTAGGGACAATCCAAGCGGTTCTAACAACAACTATTTCCGACTTAGAGGGTATGGCGATGCTTGCGATGAACTTTATTGTAGGAGGTTTTTTTCATGCCTTTAGTATGACTACCATGTTATTGATCTTTTGTTTTCCGGTAGGGATGGTATCTTTAATTGCAATCATCTTTGGTATGGGCGTTCTTAAATTAATCGCAAAGAAAACCGAAAAATATTCTCCTATCATGCAAGACTCACAAGAAATGCTTGTTACTGATGCAATTGAGTATATTAGAGGAATTTCAGTACTTCGTTCTTTTGAAAAAGGAACTGATGGAAAAAATAAAGTTGAAAAAGCGTTTATGAGTAAATGTAAAGTTGATATTGAGGTTACTGAGGGTTCAGCTTATTTAATGAAACTATATGAAATGATTTTTAAAGTTGCGAGCTGTGTATTGGTGTTTGTTGCAATAATTCTATATATGAAATCTCTGATTCCACTTTCATATACTCTTATGTTTATAGTATCTGCTTTTCTAATTTTTATGGAATTGGAGTTGGTTAATGATGGAGCATTTTTAAGCAGAATGCTCGCAACACAACTTAATCGATTGGACTATGTTTCAGATATACCTTCGCTTGATGAGGGCGGAAAAGAAATTGACTTGAATTCCTATGACATTGAATTGAAAGATGTTTGTTTTGGATATGGGGAAAGAGAGATTTTGAAGAATATAAATTTGCAGATAAAGTCGAATAGCAGTTTGGCTATTGTCGGTGCTTCAGGTTCTGGAAAAACAACTCTTTGTAATATTATAGCAAGATTTTGGGATGTTAATAAAGGTGAAGTATTTATTGGAGGACATAATGTTAAGGACTTTACCTCTGAAAGCCTATTACAAAATATCAGTATGGTATTTCAGAAGGTTTATTTATTCAATGACACGATTGAGAATAATATAAAATTTGGAAATCCAAACGCAACACATGATGAGGTAGTGCAGGCTTGCAAGAAAGCTTGTTGCCACGATTTTATAACAAGCCTTAGTGATGGATACGACACTGTTGTTGGTGAGGGCGGTTCAACGTTGTCAGGAGGAGAAAAGCAAAGAATATCTATTGCAAGAGCAATCCTTAAAGATGCTCCAATCATTATTCTTGATGAAGCAACTTCAAGTGTAGATCCTGAAAACGAGCATATGTTAATTAGTGCAATTAATGAGTTAACAAAAAATAAAACTCTCATTAGCATTGCACATAGATTATCTACGGTAAGAGGAGCAGATCAAATTATTGTTATTGATAAAGGGGAAATTGTACAACAAGGGAATCATAAGGAACTAATTAGTCAAGATGGAGTATATAAACATTTCATCGAAATTAGAAAACAATCTATTGGTTGGAAAATATAGGTGATGAAATGGGAGATGTAGTTATTGATTTTGATAATGTAAGTTTCAGTTATGGAACACAAACAGAAGGGAGTCTCAGAAATATAAATTTCAAAGTTAAAAGAGGAGAATTTATTTTGATTACCGGTCAATCCGGTTCAGGAAAAACAACTGTTACAAGATTGATAAACGGCTTAATTCCACATTTCTTTGAAGGGGTTTTAACCGGGACAGTGAAAGTGTTAGGAAGTGATATAAAAACGATCACTCCCGGAGAAATGGGTAAAAATATTGCTTCTATATTTCAAAATCCACGAAGTCAATTTTTTACAACGAATAGTACCAAGGAAGTGGCATTTGCTCTTGAAAATTATGGAATAGATAGAGATGAAATGATAGATAGAGTGAATTGTGCATTTCACGATTTTGAAGCAGAAAGTCTTATGGATAGGGATATGTTTTCTTTATCTAGTGGTGAAAAACAGAAGATAGCGATTATAGCTGCAAAAGCTTTGAATCCAAAGATTTATGTTTTTGATGAGCCATCTGCAAATTTAGATATTCATTCAATTCTTAACTTAAAGAAAATGATGGAAAGGCTCAAGAAACAGGGATATACAGTAATTGTTTCAGAGCATAGATTATTCTACTTAAAAAACTTGGTAGATAAATGCTTGATAATGAAGGATGGAAAAATTAATAGAGAATTAGAGAAAAATGATATTGAAAACTTGAATGATTCAGATATTAGAGCATATAAACTTCGAACATTTAAGTTAAGTAATATTAAATATGAACTAAAGGATAATCTTATTGTTAATAAGCAAAACGCAGATTTTAAAGTGGAAAATTTATCTTTTTCCTATGATGTTAATCATTCCGTTTTGAGTAATTGTAATTTAGAAGGGAATTTTGGCGAAACAGTAGCTATAGTTGGACACAACGGAAATGGCAAAACGACATTAGGGAAAATAATGTCAGGATGAAATGTAGCTTGAGAATCCCGTTTGTAAGCGGAGACTCCCGTTTGGTAAATAAGAGGTGATATTCTGTAACCGAGAATCCCGATTTGTAAATGAAAATCCCGTTTTGTAATCAAGAATCCCAGATTTTAATAATCAATGGGCATGCTATAATGACTCCAGACCAAATTTCTGCATAGCAAACAGAGATCGAATCACGCTCGAAACTTTTTGTATACGGAGATTCCATCCCAGATTTTAATAATCAATGGG
>NZ_JAQT01000018.1:0-71614 GCF_000524295.1 Shuttleworthella sp. MSX8B | reverse complement strand
ATATGGGGCGATGCTATCGTCTGGAGCGACTTCCATAAGGTGGGTAGCTTCTATGATCAATGGGATTAGCTATCAACACGTTTTGTCCTATAACCCTATTTTTGCCGCATCGGGTCGCATCAGGGATTTCTTTTTACATAGTAAAAGAGCCCCGGATATGCTATTCTAGGGACAAGTTTTCATGCGAAATGGGAGGTACGCAATGAAGAAAAAGAGAATTGCCATTGCCCTGGGACATGAGGCGCTTGGGACCACTCTGCCGGAGCAGAAGGAGGCGACGGTCAAGACGGCAAGGGCAATCGCCGAGTTCATCGAGAAGGACTATCAGGTGGTGATCACGCACTCCAACGGTCCTCAGGTTGGCATGATTCACGCGGCCATGAATGAGTTCTCCAAGAATCACAGCGAGTATACCTCCACGCCCATGTCTGTTGCCTCCGCCATGAGCCAGGGTTATATCGGCTTCGATCTGCAGAATGCCATCCGGGGCGAACTGAATCGCAGGGGTATTTACAAGAATGTCGTCACGCTTCTGACGCAGATGACGGTGGATCCCTATGACGAGGCCTTCTACCATCCCAGCAAGGTGATCGGCCGCGTCCTGAATGAGGAAGAGGCCAGGGCACAGGAGAAGAAGGGCAATCACATTGTGGCGGTTGACGGCGGCTATCGCCGCATTGTGGCAACGCCGAGGCCCATAGATATTGTGGAGGCGGACGCCATCAACGCGCTTCTGGAGGCGGATCAGCTCGTGATTGCCTGCGGCGGCGGCGGGATCCCGGTTTTGGAGCAGGGGCAGGACCTCAAGGGAGCCTCTGCCGTCATTGAGAAGGATACGGCGGCGGGACTTTTGGCGCAGACGGTGGACGCGGATATGCTGGTGATTCTAACCTCTGTCGACAAGGTCTGTCTTCATTTCGGAACAGAGCAGGAGCAGGCGCTGGATTATCTCAGCGTTGAGGACGCCTCGAGATATGCGGACCAGGGGATGTTTGGCGCGGACGATATGCTCCCCAAGATCCGGGCTGCCATTGAGTTTATCGGGGATTCCGCCATTCGCAAGGTTTTGATCACGCGGCTGAAGGGTCAAGAGAAGACCATCGCGGGACAGAGAGGGACGATGATCGGAAAGTGATTGCCCATGAGGATTCACGCGCGTCAGGGCAATCGTTGACCAAAAAAGCGATCGTCGCCATGAGGGCGTGAGGATCTACGCGCGTCAGGGCAATAGAGAGAAGGAGAATTTTTCATGGATTACAAGCGCAAGACGAAAATCATCTGTACCATGGGACCATCCACTGACAGGGATGGGTTGATGGAGGAACTGGTCAGGGCCGGTATGAACGTCGCCCGCTTTAATTTCTCCCATGGAGATCACGAGGAGCAGCTGGGACGTCTGGTCAAGCTTCGTGAGATCAGGCACAGGCTGCGCCTGCCCGTTGCGGCCCTGCTGGATACCAAAGGGCCGGAGATCCGCCTTCGGGACTTCAGAGACCGGAAGGTGATGCTCGAGGATGGCCAGACCTTTACGCTTACGACCCGCCAGGTTGAGGGAACGAATGAGATTGTCACGGTTTCCTATCGGGATCTGCCCAAAGATGTCGAGGTCGGGTCCCATATCCTGATCGATGATGGTCTGGTGGAACTTGAGGTTACCGGGCTGACCGATACCGATATTACCTGCAGAGTCTTAAACGGCGGACCGGTGTCGAATCGGAAGGGGGTCAATGTTCCCAATGTGGACCTGACCATGGATTATCTGTCAGAGCAGGACAGATCCGATCTGATCTTTGGCTGCCAGGAGGGCTTCGATTTTATTGCGGCTTCCTTTACCCGCACAGCGGAAGACATCCTGGAGATCAAGAAGATCCTTCATGAGCATGGGGGAGATAATATCAAGATTATTGCGAAGATTGAATCCAACCAGGGCGTTTCCAATATCGACGCGATTATTGACGCCTGTGACGGTATTATGGTGGCCCGTGGAGACATGGGTGTTGAGATACCCCTGGAGGATGTCCCGATCCTTCAGAAGGAGATTATCAAGAAGACCCTCTTCAAGGGAAAGTTGGTTGTCACGGCAACGCAGATGCTGGACTCCATGATTACCCATCCGAGACCGACCAGGGCCGAGGCGGGAGATGTGGCCAATGCCGTATATGACGGGACATCGGCTGTGATGCTCTCCGGTGAGACAGCAGCCGGTAACTATCCGGTCCAGGCAGTGAAAACCATGGCCCGGATCTGTGTGCGCACGGAACAAGATATCAATTACAAGGCCCGCCTGAAAGAGCGCGGCGTATCAGCGATCGAGGCTAAGGAAGAGGACGGGGTCGCCCTGTCGATTGCCCATACGGCCTGCACGCTGGCCGCTGATATCGACGCTGTAGCCATCATCAATGTGACGAAATCCGGTCATTCCTGCACACAGATTTCCAAATTCCGTCCGGCCAATCCGATTATTGCCTGCTGTACCGATAAGCAGGTCATGAGACAGATGAACCTCTACTGGGGCGTGACACCTGTCATGATTGAGACCGAGAGCGATATTGACAGACTGCTTGATGATGCCGTCGAAGCTGCGGTCCGGGCGAATTTGATGGAGAAGGATCAGCTGGCGGTTGTTACCGCGGGCCTTCCCCTGGCTGTCGAGGGCAAGACCAATCTGCTTAAGGTACACCAGGCCAGATAAACTTTGCCTGATTATGTATCTGTTCTGACAGCTTTTGTAATATGCAATCGATATTGAGAAGGCCCCTGCGATCGCAGGGGCCTTCTCAAATATTTTGTCTGACAAAGACGCTGTCCTATGAACAGCTTTTATCCCGGGAATCTTATTTCCCGGCTTCTATTTCCGCGGATGTGCCGAAGTGTTCTTTGAGAGCCTTGAAGGTGTCAGCGGAGATATAGTGCTCCATGCGGCAGGCGTCTCGAACGGCGATCTCCTCCGGGACGCCGATGCTCTCGAAGAAGGCGGAGAGAAACTTGTGGCGCTCATACATCTCGACGGCGACCTGGCGGCCGGCCTCAGTCAGGCTGATATGCTTGTGTTCATCCATGCTGACGTAACCGTTCTCTCTGAGCTGCTTCATGAAGACGGAGACGGTTGCTCTGGCATATCCGAAATAGGCGCAGATGTCAGTGGCGCGGACATAGTCCTGCTTCTGGGAGAGGATGAGAATGGATTCTAAGTAATCCTGGGCCGATTCCTGCATTTTCATAAGCACACCCCTTGTGGTTGCAAAATAAGCTTGCACAAAAAAGATTTTATACAACTGATATGATAAGACTCTCAGAGAGGAAAAGCAAGCGCTAACCTGATTCCCGATTGTATCAGCAGGCGAAAAGCTGATTCCCGATTGAAGAATGCCCGTCAAGCTGATAGGATAGAGAAAACGTGCACGTGCACACAAACCGAAAGACAGTGATAATTGATAGAGGAAAGCATAAGGCGGAGGAAAGACGGAAAATCTCCCGCGGAAAAAAGGAGGAACTATGGGGGCGAAAGAGACAATTGCAGAGGGAAAAGCAGTACTGGGAATCGAGTTCGGTTCCACCAGAATCAAGGCGGTTCTGATCGACGAGAGTCACCGGCCGATCGCCGGGGGAGACTACACCTGGGAGAATCGACTGGAGAATGGCATTTGGACCTATCATCTGGAGGATGTCTGGAAGGGACTGGCCGCCTGCTATGCCGCCATGAAGAGGGATGTCTTCGATCGCTATGGGGTGAAGCTGTCTAAGCTGGCAGCGCTCGGAGTCAGCGGGATGATGCATGGTTACCTGGCCTTTGACCGGGACAAAAATCTGCTGGTTCCCTTCCGAACCTGGCGCAACACGATGACAGAGAGGGCGTCGGACCGGCTCACAGAACTCTTTTCCTATCATATTCCCCAGCGCTGGAGCGTCGCCCACCTCTACCAGGCCGTCCTGAATGGGGAAGAGCATGTGGCCAGGATTGATTTTCTGACAACGCTGGCGGGCTATGTGCACTGGAAGCTGACCGAGGAAAAGGTGCTGGGAATCGGAGATGCCTCCGGCATGTTCCCGATTGACGAGAAGACCCGGAATTATCGGGCGGATCACATTGCCAGTTTCCAGGCGGATCCTGTCATTGCCGGTCTGAACCTGGACCTGATGAAGATTCTGCCGAAGCCCCTGTCGGCCGGACAGAGGGCGGGCTACCTGACAGAGGACGGGGCCAGATGTCTGGATCCCGAGGGGGATCTGATCCCCGGAATTCCGCTCTGCCCGCCGGAGGGAGACGCGGGAACAGGTATGGTCGCGACTAATAGCGTGGCCGCGGGCAGCGGGAACGTGTCCGCAGGGACCTCTATTTTCGCGATGATCGTCATGGATCACTTCTTTTCCCATATCCACCGTGAGCTGGACCTGCTGACGACAGCGGACGGAAAGCCCGTCGCCATGGCCCACTGCAACAACGGCACCAGTGACCTCAATGCCTGGGTTCAGCTCTTTGCGGACTATAATCGGCTGGCCGGAATAGAGATGGATATGGACAGTCTCTACGGCAAGCTATATGAAGAGGCTCTGGCCGGAGAGGCGGATTGCGGAGGCCTGATCTCCTACAATTATTTGTCCGGGGAACATGTGACCGGCTGCTCTCTTGGCCGTCCCATGCAGGTCAGACGACCGGAAGACCATTTCACACTGGCGAATTTCATGCGGTCCAACCTCTATTCCTCCATGGCTACGCTCAAAATCGGCATGGACATCCTGCTCAAGGAAGAGGGCGTGCCGCTGGAGCGCATGTACGCGCACGGAGGCCTCTTCAAGACCAGAGGAGTAGGACAGCGCTTCATGGCGGCCGCTCTGAATACTCCTGTCTCGCTTCTGGCGACGGCCTCTGAGGGAGGCTCCTGGGGAATCGCCGTTTTGGCGGCATATATGCTGACGGAACCGATGGTTCGGCCGGATCTGGCGACCTATCTGAAGAAGGAGGTCTTCTGTCGGATGGAGACGAAGACGATGACGCCGGATCCTGAGGATGTCGAGGGCTTTGAGCGCTACATGCAAGACTATCGGGAGGGACTTGCGCTTGAACGGCTCGCCGGAGAACGCTTACAGAGCAGAAGGCGGGATTAGACTCTTCAGAACAGGCTGGCCCTTGTGAGCCGACAGGAGCGGGTCAAAGCCGGTCTAAGGCGACTCTTTGAGTGCGGGCAGGCTTATTCAAATAAGAAGGATGGCAGGCAGTGAACAGAAGCGGACAGGGTCTGTCCACACAAAGATAAGATAGAGAGGCAAAAGAAGGAGAAGGATATGCTGGAAGAATTGCGGATGGAAGTCTACCGGGCCAATATGGAGCTGCCCGCGCGCGGGCTGGTGACCTATACCTGGGGCAATGTCTCGGGGATTGACCGGAAACGCGGCCTGATTGTTATCAAGCCGAGCGGCCTTAACTATGAGGATCTGACCCCGGAGAAGCTGGTCGTTTTAGACCTTAAGGGCAGACAGGTAGAGGGAGATCTGCGCCCCTCTTCGGATACGGCAACGCATCTGCGGCTCTACCGGGCCTGGCCCCAAATCGGGGGCATTGTTCACACCCATTCTTCCATGGCGGCTTCCTGGGCTCAGGCGAGACGGGATATCCCTCTCTACGGGACGACGCACGCGGACTATTTCTACGGTCCCGTTCCCTGCACCAGAGATCTGACGCCGCAGGAGATAGAAGCGGCCTATGAGGAGGAGACGGGCAATGTCATCCTGGAGACCTTCGACGAGCGGGGACTGGATCCGGTCTTCACGCCGGCGGTTCTCTGCGCCAGCCACGGACCCTTCTGTTGGGGGAAGGATGCCGCTCAGGCGGTCTACCATGCCGTCGTTCTGGAGGAACTGGCTCGAATGGCCTGTCAGACAGAGCAAATCAATCCACAGGCCAGACCGGCTCAGGATGCCATCCGCGACAAGCATTTCTATCGCAAGCACGGGGCTCATGCCTATTATGGGCAGGGCTAATGCGGTCGGCTAAGTGCGTTTTGAGGAAGGATATGAGAATTTTTGCAGAAGCATTTGAGAATAGAGGTAATTTTTTGTTGAAAATCGCCTGTTAGGGGAGGCAAATCTGTGCAATTTGACTATAGAAGTAAGGGTACCCTTACAATATACTATTACTGGTTAGAAAGGACTAACTGGATGTATCAGACGAAAGCCAAAATTGAAGGTATGATGTGCAATATGTGCGAGGCGCATATCGCCGAAGCAATCCGCAAGGCCGTCCCATCGGCGAAGAAGGTGAAGGCGGACCGCAGGAAGAAGCAGGCTACCTTCCTCACAGAGGAGAAGGTGGATCTGGACGCTCTTGAGGCGGCGATTCAGGAGACCGGGTATGACTACCTGGGTGCTGAGTGCCTTCCCTGCCAGAAGAAGGGGCTGTTCGGACGCTTCTGAGAGAGAATCGAGGTGATGTTGATGATGCCGCTTTCCATGGCAGATCAGGGCAGCAAGAATACGATCATTAAAATCAACGGGCGCGACAGTGTGCGCAACCACCTGTCCGAGCTGGGCTTCGTCCCCGGCGAAGAGGTCATGGTGGTCAGTGATAACGGAAGCAACTTGATTGTACAGATCAAGTCCTCTCGCGTTGCGATTGATGCAGGTATGGCAAACCGGATTATGGTATAGAGAGAGTCCGGACACCGAGCAGTATGGTTTGGCAATGCCTGAGGCAAGAGCAGCAGGCATTTTATTGTGCAGAAAGAGGAGAATATGAAAGTACTCAAAGATGTTAAGGTTGGGGAAAAGGCGACGGTCAGACGTCTGCACGGAGAGGGCCCGACCAAGCGCCGTATCATGGATATGGGGATCACCAAGGGAGTAGAAATTCTGGTTCGCAAGGTGGCTCCCCTGGGTGATCCCATGGAGTTGAATGTGCGCGGTTATGAGCTCTCCATCCGCAAGGCGGACGCAGAGATGATTGAAGTAGAAGAGTAGGAGGCAAGTGTGAGTATCAAAATTGCTCTGGCAGGTAACCCCAACTGCGGTAAAACGACGTTGTTTAATAACCTGACCGGCGCCAGACAGTATGTCGGTAACTGGCCCGGTGTTACGGTTGAGAAGAAGGAAGGTAAACTCAAGGGTCACAATGATGTGACGATCCAGGATTTACCGGGCATCTATTCTCTCTCTCCCTACACTCTGGAGGAGGTTGTCTCCAGACAGTATCTGGTAGAGGAGAAACCGGATGTTATCTTAAACATCGTCGACGGAACCAATATTGAGAGAAACCTCTATCTGACGACCCAGCTGATGGAACTGGGGACTCCTGTGGTTTTAGCAGTGAACATGATGGATCTGGTTCGGAAGAACGGAGACTCCATCGACGTCAAGAAACTGGCTGTGGAGCTGGGGGTCCCGACAATCGAGATCTCCGCGCTCAAGAATGAGTCCACCACGCAGGCGGCGGAGCTCGCGGTAAAGGCTGCCAAGTCCAGGCAGGAGGTCGTCGCTCCGGCCATCTTCAGCGGAGAGGACCAGGTTGCGATTGACAAGATCGAGAACCTGATCGCGGGCAAGGTCGACGCCAGGTTCGCGCACTGGTACGCCATCAAGCTCTTTGAGAGAGACTCCAAGATGATGGAGTCAGGCCGCTTTAAGGACGTCGAGAGCCAGATTGAGGACATCGTCTCCGCCTGTGAGGATCACTACGACGACGACTCCGAGTCGATTGTGACCAATGCCCGCTATGAGTATATTGCGAAGATTATCTCCTCCGCGGTCAAGAAGAAGGCGGGCAAGCACGCCATGACCATATCTGACCGGATCGACCGCATTGTCACCAACCGCTGGCTGGGCCTGCCGATTTTCGTTGTTATCATGGCCTTCGTCTATGCCGTTTCCATGGGCGGCGCCAACGGGGACTTCGGCAGTCATATCGGAATCGGAACCATTGCAACCAACTGGATCAACGAGGAACTCTTCGCCAAGCTGGTTCCGGCCTGGATGGATATGCTCCTTTTGGGCGTCCTGCACCTTAAGGAGGGAGGAATTATCTACTCTTTGATTCAGAGTGGAATTATCCCGGGTGTCGGGTCTGTGCTGGGCTTCGTTCCCCAGATCGTCGTTATGTTCCTCTGCCTGGCGATTCTGGAGGACATTGGATATATGGCCCGTGTCGCCTTTGTCATGGATCGTATCTTCCGCCAGTTCGGCCTGTCCGGCAAGTCCTTCATCCCGGTTTTAGTCGGCGTCGGCTGCGGCGTTCCCGGAATCATGGCAACTCGTACCATTGAGAATAACCGTGACCGCCGTCTGACGGTTATGATTACCACCTTCATCCCCTGCGGCGCCAAGATGCCCATCATCGGCCTGATCGCCGGAGCGATCTTCGGAGGCAACTCCCTGATCGCCGTGTCCGCTTACTTCATCGGCATGGCTTCCATTGTCCTCTCGGGAATCATCCTGAAGAAATTCAAGGCCTTCGCGGGAGAGCCGGCTCCCTTCGTTATGGAGCTGCCCGCCTATCATGTGCCCTCCGTGGGCAATGTCGCCCGCGCCACCTGGGAGAGAGGCTTCTCCTTCGTAAAGCGCGCCGGTTCCATGATTATTCTCGCGACCATGATCATCTGGTTCGCCTCCAACTTCGGCTTCATTGAAGGGAAGTTCTCCTATCTGCAGGATGACAACTGGGCCAACGCGGTCGAGGAGAATCCGCAGATCGTCACTGATCTGGCGGAGAAGATGAATGTGGATGAGGATGAGGTCTCCTATATGGACTCCTCCATTCTGGCTACCGTCGCCCAGCCCATTTCTACCATCTTCAGACCCAATGGCTTCGGCTCTTGGAGACCGACCGTCGCGTCTGTGACCGGACTTCTGGCCAAGGAGAATGTTGTCGGTACCTTCGGCGTCCTCTACAACTACCAGGGTGACGACGATCTGGAGGATGACGGTGAACAGATCTGGGACAATGTGGCCAAGGATTACACTCCTATTTCCGCCTATGCATTCATGTGCTTCAACCTGCTCTGCGCCCCCTGCTTTGCTGCTATGGGCGCTATCCGCAGAGAGATGAACAACCGCAAGTGGTTCTGGGCCGCAGTCGGCTGGATGTGCGCTTGGGCCTATGTTGTGTCACTGATCGTCTACCGTGTCATCGGTCTGGCCTTCGGCGTACCCTTCACCGCCGCGTCTGTTGTGGGCTTCATCCTCCTGGCGGGCGTTCTCTACCTGCTCTTCCGCAGGGGCTATGTGCCTGAGGAGACAGTGAGAGGCGAGACCTCTGTTGAGGCTCTGGAGAAGAATAAGCAGTAATAAATTTCTCATTGCTGTAAATGCAAATCAATGCGTGCAGATCTGTCTTTGATCTGCGCGCATTTGAAAAATATCAGTGTTATTATTGTCGTCAGGATTCCTTCGCCAGGGGATCTGATGAGAAAGGAGCAAATATGCCTACGATTGTTGGAAGTATCATTGCGATTGTTGCCATTGTGGCACTGGTGATCGGCTGCGTTCATGTGATCCGTCATTCCGGGGGCTGCATCGGCTGCAGCGGAAACTGCGCAGACGGATCCTGCTGTACCGAGGAGAAGAAGGGCTGATATCCCAGGCAGGAGAGCGGATATTGACTCTGTGCTCCTGGAGTAAAGGGAATCAGATCTGTGCCCCGTGGGCACTTGCCTGTCACGGATGATAGGGCACAGTCGGCGCTTCATGCCGGCTGTGCTCTTTTACGTTGCTTTTGCCTTGCCTGATTTTTGCCTGTCAGGGCGGATCTGTAGCCCGGACGGGCGGGCAGGCTTGAGCGGCAGGCTTGAGCGGCAGGCTTGGGTGCCCGTCCGGTGTGGGTTTGAGTGCCTGTCCGGCACGTTGACAAGCCCCCCGGATCCGCTTAAAATGACTAGAGATTACGGCTTTGGCGCAGGAAACAGAGAGTAGAGCCAATCGGAAGGAAGAGGCATGACGAGGCTGTGAAATGCCATGCTGGTCGCCATATATCGCGCGGGAACAGGAATGTTATCGCGAGTATGGCGGTCGGTATGCGCTGTTTCACGGTCTTTTTCGACCAGGGAAGGAGTTTGTATGAGCAGGGAGCTTGCCAAGACCTATGATCCCAAGGGGATCGAGGTCCGCCTGTATGAGAAATGGGAGAATAAGGGATATTTTCACGCTCAGGTGAACCGGGATAAGAAGCCCTTCACCATTGTCATGCCCCCTCCCAATATCACCGGAAAGCTGCATATGGGTCATGCCCTGGATAATACCATGCAGGATATTCTGATCCGCTACAAGCGCATGCAGGGCTATGAAGCCCTCTGGCAGCCGGGGACGGATCACGCGGCCATCGCCACGGAAGTCAAGGTGACCAATGCCCTGAAGGAAAAGGGGATTGACAAGCTGGCCATCGGCAGGGAGAAGTTCCTGGAATTCTGCTGGGACTGGAGAGAGGAATATGGCCGCGCGATTATCAATCAGCTGAAGAAGCTGGGGAGTTCCGCGGACTGGGAGAGGGAGCGCTTCACTATGGACCGGGGCTGCTCCGAGGCGGTCGAGGAGGTCTTCTGCCGCCTGTATGAGAAAGGCTATATCTATCGGGGCAGCCGGATCATCAACTGGTGTCCCAGCTGTCAGACCTCCCTGTCTGACGCGGAGGTCGAGCACGAGGATCAGGAGGGCAGCTTCTGGCATATTAAGTACCCGATTGCGGGGGAGGAGGGCCGGTTCGTTGAGATCGCGACGACCCGTCCCGAGACCCTCCTGGGGGATACGGCTGTCGCTGTCAATCCTGAGGATGACCGCTATCGGGACCTGGTCGGCAAAATGCTCCTCCTTCCCCTGACGGACCGGAAGATTCCGGTGATCGCCGACGAGTATGTCGACAGAGAATTTGGAACCGGCTGCGTGAAGATTACGCCCGCCCACGATCCCAATGATTTCGAGGTGGGCAAGCGCCATCAGCTGGAAGAGATTAACATTTTAAATGACGACGCCACATTGAATGACCGCTGCGGCAAGTACGCGGGCATGGACCGCTATGAGGCCCGCAGGGCCATGGTGGAGGACTTGGATCGGCTGGGCCTTCTGGTCAAGGTTGTTCCCCACACCCATGCCGTCGGCACTCATGATCGCTGCCACACGACGGTTGAGCCTATGATCAAACCCCAGTGGTTTGTTCGTATGAAGGAGATGGGGAAGGAGGCGCTCGACTCTTTTCAGCGGGGAGAGATGTGCTTTGTTCCCGAGAACTACGGGAAAACCTATGAGCACTGGCTGGAGAACATTAAGGACTGGTGTATCTCCCGTCAGCTCTGGTGGGGACACCGGATTCCGGCCTATTACTGTCAGGACTGCGGCCGGATTGTCGTGAAACGGGGTGGAGCCCCGGAGACCTGCCCTCAGTGCAAGGGAAGGCATTTCGTCCAGGATGAGGACACCCTGGACACCTGGTTCTCCTCCGCCCTCTGGCCCTTTGCCACCCTGGGTTGGCCAAAGGAGACGCCGGAGCTGGACTACTTCTATCCGACCGATGTTCTGGTGACGGGATACGACATCATCTTCTTCTGGGTCATCCGCATGATGTTCTCCGCCCTGGAGCAGACCGGCAAGGCTCCCTTCCACCATGTCCTGATCCACGGCTTGGTTCGCGACGACCAGGGGCGCAAGATGTCCAAGTCTTTAGGCAACGGGATTGATCCCCTGGAGATCATCGACCGATACGGGGCCGACGCCCTGCGCCTGACTCTGATCACGGGAAACGCGCCCGGCAATGACATGCGCTTCTATATCGAGCGTGTGGAGAACAGCCGCAATTTCGCCAATAAGGTCTGGAACGCCTCCCGCTTCATCCTGATGAATCTGGACGGGGTCAGCCTGCATGAGCCGGCGTCCAGTGAGTTGAAAATAGAAGATCGCTGGATCAAAAGCCGCCTGAATACCGTGGTAAAAGAGCTTACGGACAACATGGAGAGGTATGAGCTGGGGATCGCGGTACAGAAGGTCTTCGATTTTATCTGGGATGAGTTCTGCGACTGGTACATTGAGATCGTCAAGCCCCGCATGTACCACAAGGAGCAGGATCCGGACTCCGCAAACGCAGCCCTCTATACCTTGAAGGGAGTTCTGGCGGAGGCCTTAAAGCTCCTCCACCCCTTCATGCCCTTTATTACGGAGGAGATATACTGCAGCCTGCGCCCGGAGGAGGAATCCATTATGATTGCGGACTGGCCCGTTTACTCCGCGCAGGCCTGTGATCCGGAGGCGGAGCAGGCTCTGGAGCACGCCATGGATCTGGTTCGGGCCGTTCGCGATGCCCGGACGCAGATGGATGTGCCCAACAGCCGTAAGTCCAAGCTGATTATCGTGTCCCAGGACGCGGGGATTCGGGAGATTTTTTCGCAAAATCAAACGACCTATGCCGGGCTCGCCAACGCCTCTGAGGTCTGTGTCCAAGCGGACGAGAGCGGGATCGGCTCAGACGCGGTGTCGGCAGTGATTCCCGACGCGGTCATCTATATGCCCCTGGCGGATCTGGTCGATTTGACTAAGGAGAAGGAACGCCTTACGAGGGAGCAGAGACGTCTGGAGGGAGAATTGAAGCGGTCTCACGGCATGCTGAGCAATGAGCGCTTCCTCTCTAATGCCCCTGCGGATAAGGTGGCGGCTGAGCGGGATAAGCTGGCTAAGTATGAGCAGATGATGGCGGATGTCACAGCCCGACTCAAGTCCATCGAGGAAGGGCTGTCCGTGTGAGAGCCCTGCGTCGGAGGGAGATAAACCCTGCGGCGCGTCCCTGTGAAATGTATTCCGGTAGCCGGGGGAAGGATTTTTCATGATAGATTTTGAGGAAGAGCTGAAGCATTACGAGCCCATTATGGAAGTTGAAGAGGCGGAAGACGCTATTCACGGGAAAGACCTGACAGATTTGACAGATCTCATGCGAGAGATTGTCAAAAATGGCGGAGCGCTACGCCGTTAGGGGGCTGCTATGAATTGTTTTTATTGCGGCTATGAGATCGACAGGGAGGAATACTGTCCCATATGCGGCGCCAATCTGAGGGAGTACCGCAGGGTCAGGGCCAGGGGTCAGCAGCTCTATAACGAGGGCTTGCGCCGGGCACAAAACAGGGAGATTTCTTCCGCTATTGAAAATCTGGAGACTGCCCTGCACTGCGACAAGGGGCTGACGGATGCAAGAAACCTGCTGGGACTGTGCTACTATGAGATCGGCGAGACGGTTTTAGCCCTGAACGAGTGGGTGATCAGCAAGAATCTGCAGCCGGAAGGCAATCGGGTGGATTTTTACCTGGAGGAGATCCAGAAGAGCAGGGGCGCCCTGGACAAGATCACCAATACCATGCACAAGTTCAACCAGGCGGTTCGCTACTGTAAGGAGGGAAACCGAGACCTGGCGAGGATTCAGCTCAAGCGGGTTATGGAGATGAATCCGCATATGGTCAAGGCCTATCAGCTCTTTGCCCTCTGCCAAATCGCGGACGGCAATTACGAGGAAGCGGACAGGGCCTTAAAGGTGGCCCGGAGGATTGACGCCTCTGACCCCGTGACCGTTCGCTACAGCAAGGAGACCCGGGAGGGCCTTAAGAAGGCCGCCCAGTCACACAGGGGGAGCCGACGTCGTCTTCCCCGGGCTTCTATACTGGGCAGTGATGAGATACCCCTGGAGGATCATCGCTCTGTCTTAGACTATTTTGACGGGGTCAGAGGGAGCTTCCTCAATATCCTTGTGGGGATCATCACAGGGATTCTGATCTCGGTCTTCCTCATTTACCCGGCGGTCAGAGCGCACAATAACAGCACGGCAGCCGATGCCTTAGTATCCGCCAATCAGCAGAAGGAGGCGTCGGACACCAGTATTTCCTCTTTGCAGAAGCAGGTGGAGAGTCTGCAGAGTCAGCTATCCAATTATACCGGCAAGGCGGATGCGGTGACTTCCTATGAGAATCTAATCGAGGCCAAGAGAAAGCTGGCGGCCAATGATCAGGCGGGGGCCTATCAGGCCTTTTCCTCCGTGAACCGAGATCTTTTGGGAGACACCGGCAAGGCCGACTATGACGAGCTCAACAATAAGCTGGCTGATTTCAAGAAGAAGTCGGCGTATACAGCGGGCAATACGGCCTACAGCGCCGGCAACTGGCAGGAGGCGGTCAACCAGTACCTGCCCCTGGTTCAGGACAAGGCCAGTGCCGGATATGAGGACGGCGCCGCCCTCTATCGGCTGGCCTCTGCCTACAATAAGCTGGGCGACCGGGACAATGCCGTCAAGTATTACGAGCAGCTTTTGACGGATCTGACCGGTTCTCACTATCGCACATCAGCCAAAAAAGACTTAAAGGGGCTTGGGGTCACGGTAAATAAGGATAACAGCTTTACGGACAGCAATGCCCAGGGAAACGCGCCTGAGGCGGGGCAGGACAGCGTTCGCCAGAATAATGCCAATCTGCAGACCAGGTGAAGACAGGTCAACCCGAAAGGGCAGCGGGACGAATCAGGGCTTTTTAAGAATCTTTTAAGGTTTTTCTATTGCGGGAATAAGGTTATACTCCTATGATTTGACTTGAAAAACAAGTCTCTGATAGGAGTATTTTTATGTGGGAAAGAAAAGATTTAAAGGATCGAGCCAAGAAGGCCTTTCGAGGCAACTACTGGCGTACACTGCTGGTGACCATTGCCTTTATGATGGCGACTGCCGGAGGCGGTATTGCCAGCGGTTGGGTCAATGGCGTTTCCGTGGCTACAGTTGTGGGAACGATCGCATCTGGAGCAAATTATTGGGAAGACCTTCTCTTCTCCGCAGTTCCCAGGACAGATTCCAATGGCTATGTGCAGTCTGATCTGGTCTATCCGGCCTCCTATCAGACCAATCCTGACAGCAGCTCTCTCCTGGACGATGAGGATCTCTCCCGTCTGTTTCGCAATAATTATTTCAACGGTTACAGCAATTCCTACAGGGACAGCTATCAGTATAACAGGGACTATTGGAATTCCCGCCGCGTTCAGGATACAGTCTGGGCCCGGATCTATGTGATGTTCTTTGCGTTTCTGGCCCTCGGGTTCGCTCTGATCCTCATCCTGGGAACCATCCGACTGCTTGTCTCCGTCTTTGTCTATGGTCCTCTGGAACTGGGAGCCAGCCGCTTCTATTTAGACAATCTGCATGGACCCGGTCGGGTGTCCAGCCTGGGTCACGGCTTCGATCATCACTACATGAACGGAGTGAAGATCATGTTCCTGCGGGGACTCTTCACATCCCTGTGGAGTTTACTCTTTTTGATCCCAGGCATCGTCAAGTCCTACGAGTATCAGATGATTCCCTATTTGCTGGCGGAGTATCCGGATATGCCGAGAGAGGATGCCTTTGCTGTCTCCAGGTATATGATGAATGGCAATAAGTTCCGATCTTTTGTTCTGGATCTCTCCTTTATCCCCTGGTTCCTGCTTGGGACTGTGACATTGGGAATTTCCAATTTCTTCTGGGCCAATCCATATGTTGTACAGACGAGGGCTGCCCTCTATGAGGCTATCAAGGAGGAGAAGCGTCCCTTCGACCGTGTGGACAGTCCGATTGACCCGACACCGCAGGTTCCTCAGGAGCCGGTCTCTCCGGTAGCGCCGACGTCCCCCTTTGCTTCGGAGGCCAATCTGGTGACAGAGGAGAATAACCCCTTCAACCACATCAGGAGGGAAGGAGCTGTGTCCGGCCAGGGCCAGGCGGCTGTACAGAAGGAGGGATCGACTGCTGAAGGCCAGGTAGCTGCGCAGAAGGCAGATACAGCCGAAGGCCAGGGGGTCACTCCAAAGGAGGAATCCGCTGCTGAGAGCCAGGCACCGATGCAGACAGAAGAAGCTGGCCAAGGAGCCGCGCAGACAGAGGAAGCTGGACTAGGCCAGACAGCGCAGTCTGAGGAAAGTAAGGGAAAGGCGACAGAGGGAGGTCTCGACCCTGACGCGGAGACCTTTGCTCAGGCAATTGAGGCGAGCCGTTCCGCCGACCGGGAGGATCAGTCCCGCTGAGAAGCAATTCGATGAAACGTGAAATGTGAAGACAGGGTCGACCGGTATCTGTCGCGGCGCTGCGGAATGCGCGCATGCGATACATGAGGTCGACCCTCTTTGTTATAATAGATGCGGTGAATACAGGGAATTGAGTGAAAGGATAAGGGCGCGGAAGATGGAATATACAATCCTGCTGGCAGACGATGAGGCCGAAATCCGTGAACTCCTCCGTCTGTACCTGGATCATGAGTCCTATCGGGTTTTAGAGGCCAATGACGGCCTGGAGGCCCTGGATCTGCTTAAGAAAGAGCATGTGGATCTCTGCGTGCTCGACGTCATGATGCCCAAGATGGATGGCTTTTGTCTGCTCAAGGAGATTCGGAAGAAGAGCAACATGCCGGTTCTCATGCTCTCTGCCAAGGACGGGGATTCCGATAAGATTCTGGGCCTTAATCTGGGGGCGGATGATTATCTGTCCAAGCCCTTTAACCCCCTGGAGGCGGTGGCCAGGATCAATGCCTCGATCCGGCGCTTCTATGCCCTGGGAGCGGATATTGCCCTCGGAAGCGGAGAGGATAGGGGCAAAAAAGAGCTGCGCGTGCAGGACCTTCGCCTGGATCGGGAGGCCTGTACCCTCTACCGCGGAGAAGAGGAGATCGACCTGACCTCGGTAGAGTATCGGATTATGGATCTCTTCATGTCTCACCCCGGCAAGGTCTTTACCAAGCAGCAGATCTATGAGAGAGGCTGGGAGGAGGAGTATATCGTTGCGGACAATAATATCATGGTCTGCATCAGTAAGCTTCGCTCCAAGCTGGATGATGGGGACAACAACCACTATATCCGGACGATCCGTGGACTGGGATATCGCATGGAGAAAAAGAGATGACATCCGAGCAGCAGACCAATATGACCATTCGCCTGATCGCGGGTTTTATCGTGGTCATGCTGGTGGCGGCGGGCCTGGAGCTGCTCGTTGTTCAGCTGGTGAACCGCCTCTTTGTGCCGGGTTTGATTCTGCCGCTGATGGAGCAGGCGGGGATTCAAAGCATGACGGTCGGGCAGAGTGTTTATCTCTTTTTAGGGATGATCTTTCTGCTTTTGGTTCGCCTGCTTGGTCTGATCTTTCAGGGCAGTCTGACAGAATTGGGGGATCAGATACTGGCGGCGATCGTCAGCCACGCCTTTACGGGATCGAAGGGAATGGTTCTGCCGCATCTGACGGGGGGAGGCGTCTTTCTTCTTCTGCTCGTGCTGGCGAACATGATCGTTCTCTATGCTCTGCCCTATGTGATCACAGGGGTTCTCTATGCCCGTTTCGTGATTGGGCAGATGCGTCTTCTGCAGGAAGAGCAGAGAAAAGAGCATGAGAAATTCGACGCGGACAGGAATCTGATCCTCTCAGATATCGCCCATGACCTGCGCAATCCGATCACGACGGTTTTGGGCTATGCCAGGGCACTGGAAGACGGCATGGTCACGGATCCAGCTCTGGCCAGACGATATCTTAAGGCCATTGAGGCCAAGTCCAGGCGGGTAAATGATCTGATCAATATCCTCTTTGACTACGCGAAGATCAACTCTACGGGATTTCATTTGCAGAAGAGAACCCTGGATATCAATGAGCTGGTCCGGGAGAATACCGCTCTGCTTTTTGAAGAGGTAGAGGACAGAGGGATGGAGCTGGACGCGCAGATCAGCGAGGAGCGCTGGCAGATCCTGGCGGATCGGGTTCAATTCTCACGTGTGATCAGCAATCTGATCAACAATGCCAGTCGCCACAACCCGAGGGGGACGAGGATTCTGGTTCGCACGCAGGCCATCAGGCACACGGACAGAGCCCTCTCCTATGATCAGATGCGCCGCGGCCAGACGCAAGAGGACCGGATCCGATACGGACTGGGAGAGGGGATTCTGGTGATCATCGCTGATGACGGGCAGCCCATCCCCCGGGAGCTGGCGGAGCATATGTTCGAGCCCTTCGCCATGGGAGACAGCTCGCGCTCCAGCCGGGGAGGATCGGGCCTGGGGCTCTCAATTGCGGCCAAGATCAGCCAGATGCATGGTTACCGACTGATCTTAGACGAGAACTACCCGGGATATACGAAGGCATTTGTCGTAGTGATTCCGAAGCACTGGTCGTAGAGTGCGATCACAGTACGCCAGGGTGATCCACGGAGCATTTGTCATGGTGATTTCAAAGCATGAATAAGAGGGGGACGGCAGTCGTCGTCCCTCTCTCCTGTGGTGGTGCGTAATATGCTTTTATGATAAACGCGGATTTCTGCTGACGTCTCAGAGGAGACCCGCGGAATTTTGATTAGCTGTCAGTTCTTGCCTGAATCGGCGGATTTTCCGGAAGTACCTCATTTGCCCGAGCGGCCGGACTTGCCGGAGCTGCCCGATCCACCCATACCTCCGGGGCCGCCTGCGCTGCCGGATCCGCCCGAACCACCGGGGCCGCCCGAACCTCCGGGGCCACCCGAATTGCCAGAGCCGCCCGAACCTCCGGGGCCGCCCGAATTGCCAGAGCCGCCCATGCCTCCGGGGCCGCCCATGCCGCGGCTGTTTACGTTCCCGGAGGTCGTGACGATGGAGTCAAGACTGATGGTCTGCCTGGAGGATCCGGTTGCGATGGTGTAGCTGTTTCCGCCCATGCCGCGGCTGTTTACGTTCCCGGAGGTCGTGACGATGGAGTCAAGACTGATGGTCTGCCTGGAGGATCCGGTTGCGATGGTGTAGCTGTTTCCGGTCGTCATTCCGGGCGCAGAGACATAGACCGCGTTGTAGTTCTTGGGCGGAGTGTAAGAAGCCAGGACATTTCCGGAGGAATCTGTCACGGTCACAGTTTCTGAGGAAGTGTTGCTCAGCCCATAGAGGATCATGCCCTGGGTGGAGGAGGAGTCAAAGGCTTCCGCCATACCGGAGTAGCCGGTGGCAATCAGCGTTCCGCCGCTGATGACTCCCTTGGATCGATCTCCGTAGTCTAAGGCGGAGTCGCCGTTATTGGTTGCGCCGGAGACGTAGGTCTCGCCGCCGTTGATATAGAGATCACCGTTGGAATCAATGCCGTCGCCGGAGGCGTTGACCTCGAGCTTACCACCGTTGATCGTGATGGAGTAGTCGCTGCTTGTATTGGAATCCCCGGCGGCATTGAGGCCGTCGTCCTTGGATGTGACATTGATGTCGCCGCCGTCGATCACAATCTGGGATCCTTCCAGGCCCTCGTTGGACTGGCTGACGACAATCTTGCCGCCGACGATGTTGAGTTTGCCGTCGGCGTGGATACCGTCATCGCCGCTGGACAGGGCCAGTGTGCCGCCCGACATGTAGAAGAAGCCGGCCTCTGTGTCAGAGGAATCTGCGTGTATAGCGTCATCTGTCGCGTTGATCGTATAAGTTCCGTCGGCGATTCGGATGGAATCATTGGCCTCCAGTCCCTTGCCCTGGGCGTCGATCGTCACGGTAGACCCGGTCAGCTTGAGGTCATCCTTGCTGACGATCCCGTTTGCGGAGGACTTGACGGACAGGGAGCCCTTGCCGTTGATCACCAGATCCTGCTTAGAGAAAATAGCTCCGTCCACCTTGATGTCGCCGTCCGCGGCGAAGCTTCCGCTGCTGGTCAGACGGTTGTCGCTGCCCTCCGCCGTTGTGACGAAAACCTTGTCCGCCGTCTTGACGTAAATGGCTGCCGAGCCGGAATTGCTGATGCTCACGCCCTTCAAAACGATCTGAACCTTGGCGGTATCATCCGCCTCTACCTTGATCTGCCCGTTGGAGAGGCTGCCGGAGAAGACATAGGTGCCTTCCGATGTAATGGTAACTGTGGATCCGTCGACACTCGCTCCCTGGCCATCGACCGTAGAAGCGCTGTCAGACAGGGTGATATGGGTGGCGCTCGCGTCGTCATAGTCACCGGACAGGTCCCGGTCTGTGAAGTAATCTGAGGAAGAAGCGGCGGCAGAAGTCGCGGACGCGGTATTGCTCGTTGTGGTGCTGGAAGCAGTCTTTGAAGCGGTCTTTGCTCCACAGGCTGCCAGTCCCAGGGTCAGACCTCCGGCCATGGCGATTGCGCCAAAACGCTTGATGTTATATCTCTTAAAGTTGCTCATTTGTCACCTCCTGCTGTGAAACTGTGATTTCCAGGTTACCGTTTCGGACGCGGATCGCATCCAGCATCTCTTTTTCCCTCGCGGGATCCTTGAGCTCGATATCGTAGGTCAGTTTGAAGAGACTTCCCATGTTGCTCGTCTTGACAGAGACCAGATGAGAGGTTCTGCAATAGTTTTTGAAAATATCCCCGAGCAGGTCCGTATAGTCCAGATCCTCCGGGATAGTCACGCGCAGATTCCTGTAGAGAGATCTGCGAGTGCTCCCGAAATCAGTCTGTACCAGGGCAAAGAGGGCAGCTCCTACAAGCAGAGCGAAGAGAATCGCGTAGGCCAGATATCCCATGCCGACGATCAGGCCAGCCGCCATGGCTAAAAAGATCATGGCGATGTCCTTGGCGCTTCCGGCGACGGAGCGGAAGCGAACTAAAGAGAAGGCTCCTGCTACGCCGACCGCGGCGCCGATATTGCCGTTGACCATCATGATCACCACGCAGACGATGGCGGGAAGGAGGGCCAGAGTCAGCATAAAGGACTGGGTGTGCCGGCTTCGGTAGGCGTAGATGCCGGCCAGCCAGAGACCGATCAGAAAGGATACCCCCAGGCAGAGCAGAAAATATCCCGGGGCGATTACCGTGCTTGTTGATGTGTCGAAAATTCCGCTAAACAGCGATGTCATTGTCATGCCTCCTCTCTTCGTGTTCCGTTGGGGCGGGAAGGGAATTTCGCAATTCCTGTTCGGGCAGAAAACCTTGTCCGCCGGGGATGGGGGGCTTCCAATATGCCTGCCCCCCTGGTTTGTTTTTTCGCATCAGCTCTTCATAAGCTCTGCCGTACTTGGAAAAAGAGCTCCTGTAGATCTTCTCGCGGCTTAAAACTTCTACCAGCCAGAGGGGAATGGCTGCCCCTGTCTTAATCTCCATCAGCACCTGTCCGTCCTTCAGAAGGGGCCGCCCCCGAACGGGACTGTGTAAGTTGAGGTCTTCCATCCGCCAGAGAATATTCCGGTCAAAGGTCAGCCGAAAGTCCTGATTCTCTTTCGCGTAGAAAGCCTGCCGGTCATAGGAGAGGAGCATGCGGGGGGCCAGTTGGGGGTAAAGTCTGCGGCTGTAGTCGATCTCCCGCACGATCTGACTGTCCGCGGGAAGACAAGACCCTTTGATCCAGGCATTTGTCTCATCCTCGGTCAGGGCGACCCTTCGCTTATAGACCACCTTTCGGTACTTCTTCTTGAGCTCTACAAAGACCTTGTCCTCCGGGCCGACGGTTCCGTAGCTGCGGATCCGAAGCTTTTCCTTATAAACAGGAGACTCAATGGATCGGCGGACCAGAAGGAAATCAGGTGTATCCAGGTAGAGGGAGAGGTTGGTATTCCTCCCGTAGATATCCGGCACCATGTGTTCCATCATGGCTATGCGGATGGCCCGATCCATCTCCGGAGACAGGAGATACTTGAGCTCATAGCGCTTGAAAATCATCTGATCTGCCATGTTGACCTCCTTTCAGCTTGTTTCTTGTCTTGGGATGAGAAGAGAATACAGGGGGAAGTTAAAGTCAACCTAAAGTTTTGAAAAATTCGTATCCATACAATGCGCACGATGTTGCCGAACCGATCATCGATTCGCTCCCAGGGGTCGCATGCAGCCTTATACGCGGCGAAAAATGCACCACGAGTGCTCCTTAGTCATGCTCTATAGTCATGAACAATGGCATATGGGAAGCCCGAGTATGCCATATCGTCCACGAAGCGGTCATTATTACAAAAAAGAAAGCCGCCGCCATATTGCATATGCAGGCAGGTGCAAATGAAAACAGGGCGTCGGCTTTTATAATAAGCATATGTAATTGTAAGAAGAGGCCTTCGGAGAAGAAGCAATCCTCCAGGGATAAAGAGCCTCTCCATGGGAAAGCGATCTTACAGGGAAGAAGTGGATATCCGCAGAAGAAGCGATCCTACAGGGATGAATCAGACATTTGAAAAAGAAGCGGTTTGCTTTTGGACAAAAAGAGTCTTATCGGAAGAGAATCTGCTTCAGCCGCTTGTAGGTGAAGAAGGTGATCAGGGAGACCAGACCGTACTTGATCAGATTAAAGGGGGCAACGGCGTAGACCATCATGGTAAAGAGATCGCTGATGCGGCCGTTGACCATGGTCCCCATCTTGATGATGGAATCCATGGGCATGCCGTAGAAGGTTACATACATGGGAAAAATCACGAAGTAATCAATGAAGACGAAAGCGATGGTTGTTAGAACGGTTCCCACGCAGAGCGAGAGGACTGCCCCCATCTTCCCTTTTTTGAAGCGGTAGACCAAAGAGGCGGTCAAAACGAAAACAGCGGCGCCGGCAAAGTTGGCCAGCTCACCCACAAAGGCGGTAGAGGTTCCACGGAAGAGGAGCTTTAAGATATTCTTGAGAGCCTCTATGATAATACCGGCGACAGGTCCCATCATGAAGGTGCCCAGGATCGCGGGCAGGTCGGAAATGTCGAACTTCAGGAAGGAAGGGGCAATGGGGAGCGACAGCTCAAAGAGCATGAGGATGGCGGATAAGGCGGAGAACATGGCGATGATCACCAGTCTCCTTGTGCTGAAGCCGCTTGCTTTTTGGGTCTCCTCTCCCCGGGTGGGGTTATCTCTGACAAGTGTGTCCATAATTACCTCCAATTCTGCTCTTTCCCGCGGGTCTGCTGTTTTTCCGCGGGAAATCCAAAGTTTCGGTACACCTTTGACTAGATGGAGGCCTTGCCATTGCCGAGAATGAAAAAGGACTTCCACGAGATGGTTCATCTCATGAAAGTCCTGACTGCGACCTGTGAGCGTATCCATCTTCTCCCATCCGGACTGTCCAGACATCTGCCTGCTACCGTCGGTTCCGGAATTCCACCGGGTCGGCCCCAAAGGGGTTCGCGGACTGTCACCGCCGGTCAGGAATTTCACCTGCCCCAAAGATTGTGTACACAGTGATTCTAGCCCCGGGCTCACTTGCTGTCAAGCAACCTGTTTTTGGGTACTTCCAGGGGCATTTCCTGAAAATCGTGGATGGAGGCTGAGATCAGTCATCGAACCATTTGGGATGACAGGCATTTCCTGAAAATCATGGGAGGAGGACGGTAAATATCACGGACTTGCCGTCGGGACTTGTGGCCGTGATTTTCCCCTTGTGGGTCTTGACGATGGCCTTGGCCACAGCCAGCCCGATTCCATAACCGCCCGTCTTCGAATTGCGGGAGCTGTCCAGACGATAGAAGCGCTCAAAGAGGCGGGAGAGATCACCCTGAGGGATGGAATCAACCGTATTGCGAATCGTCAAAAGCTTACCCTTGGCCGTAGAGGCCAGGGTTACTTCGATGCTGCCCCCCTGGTCGGAGTACTTGAGGGCATTGTCCAACAGAAGACTGAGCAGCTGCTGCATGGAGGCGGGATCGCATTCCAGGGAAATGGAAGGGGCGACGCTGATGGTCAGGCTGCGCCCCCTGGTCCGGGCAGGGGCGTCAAAGGATTCGGCGGCCTCCAGGACCATCTGGGAGAAGTCGACCTTCTCGATGTTCAGGCGGGGACCTTCCTCCTCCATGCGGGAGAGAAGGACCAGTTTCTCCACGAGGGCATTCAGCCGGTCAATCTGGCGGTGGTTGGAGATAGTCCACTCGGAAGTTCCATAGTCCATCTCGATCACCTCATTGTTGGCGGCCAAAACAGCCAGAGGAGTCTTGAGCTCGTGGTTGGCATCGGTGATGAACTGCCGCTGTTTGCTGTAGCTCTCAACGATGGGGCCGACTGCCCGCCTTGAGGCCGGCAGGAGCAGGAGAAAGACGAAAAGAAGACCGCCTGCGCCGGCCGCCAGACTTCCGTAGAGAAAGCTGTAGAAGGATTGCATCTGGGGCTGGGTATCCAAAAAGTAATAGGTTCTGGCGGTCGTATCCGAAGAGCCTGTCTCTTTGGACTGGCTTTGGCTGTTGGATTTGGACTTGGCCTGGTCTGCGCTCTTTTCCTGCAGAAGATAGCGGTAGCGGCCCAGATAGCCCTGGCGGGGGAGCCCCCCGAGAGCCAGCTTCTGAGCATAGGAAGCGGCCTGCTCGGCGTTGATTGCGGCGATGTGGTCTGTGTCGGAGGCCGTGACCTGATTATCCGCGGAGAGACTGACGCTGAAGTAGCGGCTGCTGAAGGGAGTCTCGGCGTCGAAATCACCTGGGGGCTTATCCTTCGGGGGCTTGCTGCCAAAGCGCCCGCCCTGTCCGGCTAAAAGGGCCAGCTTCTGATCTGCCGACTTTGTCATGGACCGGTAATTGATCAGGTTGACGGCTCCCATGATAAGGGTCAGAACGATCAGGACGGAGAGCATGGACAGACCGATGAATTTGCGGCGCAATTGTCGGAACATGGTTTATTCCTCCTCCTGAACAAAGTAGCCGAGACCCCGGGAGGCCTTGATGACGATGCCGGCGTCGATGGATTTCAGCTTGCGGCGGAGATTGGAGATATTGACCCAGACCACATTCTGTTCGACATCGCTCTCAAAGCCCCAGATCTTCTCCATGAACTGGTCCGGAGATATGATCTGCCCCGGATTGGCCAGGAGCATCTCCAGGATCTGATACTCCTTGTTGGCCAGGTGCAGGCTGCCTCCGGGAGCGTTTGCCGTGCAGGTCAGCTGATCCAGGGTCAGCCTTCCAAGATGCATGCTGGCATCGGTCGCGACGGTTCTGCGGCGGGTGATCGAGCGAACTCTGGCGATGAGTTCTCTCGTGGAAAAGGGCTTGGTCAGGTAGTCGTCGGCCCCCGAGTCCAGTCCCTGTACCCGGTCATCGATTTCGGAGCGGGCAGTCAGCATGAGAACAGGGATATCATTCTGGGCGGAACGGATCTTTCGCAGCACCGTAAACCCGTCCATTTTGGGCATCATGATATCCAGGATGGCCCCGTCGTAGACGCCGGTTTCCAGGTAGTCCAGGGCGTCCCGGCCGTCATAGACAGCATCCACCTCGTAGTGGTTGGCCTTGAGAATGCGGACAAGGGCGCGGGACAGGTCGAGTTCATCCTCGGCTAAGAGCAGGCGCATGGGTTCTCCTTTCGATAGAAAATCTTCTTCCATTATACAGAATCGAAGACCCGACAGGTGGAGCAAATCATTTTGGAAGAAACGGAAAGAAATGGAAGGGGTGGAAGGAAAGAATATTTTGGGCACGATTTGGTCATGAAGGATCAGTTGGATATGAATAAAAATACAAGAAGAAAAGAAATGCTTGCAAATTTATTCATATCCTGCTATACTCTCTAACCAGTCAGGCAGATCGTGAGAAAGACGAATGCGGCTGAGATTGAGAGAAATAAGGAGTAATGAATATGAAGATGAAAAAAATTGCAGTCCTGGGTCTGGTCATGCTGACAAGCGTATCCATACTGGCAGCCTGCGGCTCGTCCAAGACAGACAACGGCGGCAAGACGGGCTCTGAGAAGAAGGATACGCTGACCATGGCTACCGCCGCCGACTTCCCTCCCTATGAGTACATGGAGGGCAATGATTACAAGGGAATTGATATTGAGCTCTCCCAGGCCGTTGCCGACAAGCTCGGGGTTAAGCTGGAGATACAGAATGTTCCATTTGACTCGATTATCGCCGGCGTTCAGTCGGGCAAGTACGATTTCGGCATGTCCGGGATCACAATCAACGATGAGCGCAAGCAGTCTGTCAACTTCTCAGATCCCTACATCTCAGCGGTTCAGTCCATCATCGTCAAGAGCGACTCCTCGATTGCCGACAAGGATGCCTTAAAGGATGTCAGCAAGATCGGTGTGCAGACTGGAACCACCGGAGACACTGACGCCACCAAGGACTATGGCGAGGACAAGATCACCCGCTACACCGTTGCCACTGACGCAGTCCAGGCCCTGATGTCCGGCAAGGTAGACGCTGTTATCATCGACAACAAGCCCGCTCAGGAATATGTCAAGGCCAACGGATCTGCCTTAAAGATTCTGCCTACCGCCTATGAGGAGGAGCAGTACGCGATCGCGGTCAATAAGAGCAACGACGACCTGCAGAAGAAGATCAACCGGGCCATCAAGGATCTGAAGGCGGACGGAACCGTCGACAAGATCCTGGCCAAGTATGAGTCCAATAAGTAAGAGATCCGAGTCAGCTCCCGGATTCTCACTGACATCCGGAAGGCGGAAAATTGCAAGAACCGGTATCCTCAGCTACAATAGCTCAGGCAGCGCAAGGCAAGGGCGGCCAAGGCCGTCCTTGCCCTTGCCTGTGTATAGAGGGAAACAAATAGCCCGGAATCTGTGTCGGGAGGCCTCTTGTGACGGGAGAGGAAGGAGAAACGCATGAGTGCTTGGTGGGATGGGCTCAAGGCCCAGTTTGTCCTCAACTTCATCAATGATAATCGATGGCAGTCGCTTGTCTCTGGTCTGGGAGTTACCCTGCAGATCACGGTTTTCGCGGTGATTGTGGGAATTCTCTTAGGAGCTTTGGTGGCGACGGTTCGTTCTACCTGGGACAAGAGCGGAGAGGAGATGGGACGCCGTAAGAGTCCGGCCTATTATCTGCTCAAGGGCTTGAACGTCATTTGCAAGATTTACCTGACGGTCATCCGCGGCACGCCTGTTGTTGTTCAGCTGATGATCTCCTATTTCATTATTTTTGCCACATCCAAGAACGCGGTCGCTGTGGCCATTTTCGCCTTCGGTCTCAACTCTGCCGCCTATGTGGCCGAGATCATCCGCGGCGGCATCATGTCCATTGACGAGGGCCAGTTCGAGGCAGGCAGATCCCTGGGCTTTAATTATCCCCAGACCATGATCTATATCATTCTGCCCCAGGTATTCAAGGCGGTTCTGCCCGCCCTTCTCAATGAGTTCATCACCCTGGTCAAGGAGACCTCCGTCGCGGGCTATGTGGGGATTATGGATCTGACGAAGGCGGGCGATGTCATCCGGAGCAGGACCTATTCCGCTTTCATGCCCCTCTTTGCAGTGGCAGGCATTTATCTGGTGATTGTCATTATTCTTGAGACCGTTTTTGGTCGGCTTGAGAGGAGGCTTCGTCAAAATGAGCGCTAATACCCTGATTCAGGTCAGAGGACTTAAGAAATATTATCGCGGCGGTCTCATCAAGGCCCTGGACGATATTAATCTGGACATCGACCGGGGGGAGGTCGTGGTGATCATCGGCCCATCAGGATCCGGGAAATCTACCCTTCTTCGGTCACTCAATCTTCTGGAGATGCCCACGGAGGGACAGGTTCTGGTGGACGGGGTCAATATTGCGGATCCCGGAATTGATATTAATCTCCACCGGCAGAAGATGGGGATGGTTTTTCAGCACTTTAATCTCTTCCCCAATATGACGGTCTTAAAGAACATGACCATCGCGCCCATGAAGCTGAGAAAGCTCTCCAAAGAGGAGGCTGAGAAGCAGGCCATGGAGCTTCTTGAGCGGGTGAATCTGTCCGATCGAGCCAATGCTTATCCCAGCCAGCTCTCCGGCGGCCAGAAGCAGCGAATTGCCATTGTCCGGGCTCTCTGCATGAACCCGGAGATTCTCCTCTTCGATGAGCCGACCTCTGCTCTTGATCCGGAGATGGTAGGGGAAGTCCTGGAGGTCATGAAGCAGCTGGCCAGGGAGGGGATGACTATGGCCTGCGTCACCCATGAGATGGGCTTTGCCAGAGAGGTGGCCTCAGAGGTGATCTTTGTGGATGGCGGCAAGATCATCGAGCAGGGCAGTCCCGCGCAGATCTTTGACGCACCGAAGAGCGAGCGCCTGCGGGATTTCCTGGCCAAGGTGCTCTGAGCCGGACTGTGAGGACCTGCTTGCGCGGAGATCCTCTGAGACGGACTGTGAGGATCCGCTTGCGCAGGGATTCTCTGAGTCGGACTGTGAGGGCCCGCTTGTGCGGAGCCCGCCTGGGTCGGATGGTGAGGGCCTCTGTCGGTGGGCTGCTGCGATAAAGAGAGAGAGCAAGAAGTATGATCAATGAAATCGGAATTAGCGTCAGTATTGTCTCCTATATGATTCTCATGCTGGCGATTGGCATCTGGTCCTCGAAGCAGAATGCCAGCACAGATGACTTCTATCTGGGGGGACGCAGGCTGGGGCCTATTGTCACAGCCATGAGCGCCGAGGCCTCGGATATGAGCTCCTGGCTTTTGATGGGGCTGCCCGGAATTGCCTATATTTCGGGGCTGGCGGATGCCAGCTGGACCGCCATAGGCCTGGCTCTGGGAACCTATCTCAACTGGCTGCTCGTGGCCAAGCGTCTGCGCCGCTACACCATCAAGGCTAATAATTCCATCACGATCCCGAGCTTCTTCGCAAATCGCTTCCGGGATAAGAGTCGGATTCTGCTGGCTGTCTCCGCCATTTGGATCCTGATTTTCTTCATTCCCTATACGGCTTCCGGTTTTGCGGCCTGCGGCAAGCTCTTTCACACACTCTTTGGTGTTAATTATATTCTCGCCATGCTCGTGTCCGCGGCGGTGATCATTCTCTATACGATGCTGGGCGGCTTCCTGGCGGCATCTACGACGGATCTGGTACAGTCCATCGTCATGACCGTTGCCCTGGCCATTGTGGTCCTCTTCGGAATCAATGCGGCCGGCGGTCTGGACCGGGTGCTTGAGAATGCCAGAGGGATTGCGGGTTATCTGAGCCTGCGCCAGATGGGCAACAGCAACGTTCCGCAGACAGCGACCCCCTACACCTTCATGCAGGCCTTTGCCAACCTGGCCTGGGGCCTGGGCTACTTCGGGATGCCGCACATCCTCCTTCGCTTCATGGCGATTGGCGACGAGAAGAAGATCAAGGTCTCCCGCCGCATTGCCTCTGTGTGGGTGCTGATTTCCATGGCGGTTGCCATCTTCATCGGCATTGTCGCCAATGCCATGAGTAAGGCGGGGGCAATCGCTGTGGCAAAGACCTCAGCTGACGCGGAGAACTCCATTATCCGGATCGCGCACCTGCTCTCAGGCAACGGCCTGGGCTTCGCCCTTCTTGCCGGAGTAATCCTGGCGGGGATCCTGGCCTGTACCATGTCTACCTCTGACTCCCAGCTTCTGGCCGCCTCATCCTCCTTCTCGGAGAATCTGCTGGTGGAAGTCTTCGGACTGTCTCTGACTGAGAAGCAGAGAGTACTGGCCGCCCGTCTGACGGTCATTGCCATCGCCCTGCTGTCTATTTTTATTGCCAGAGACCCGGATTCCTCTGTCTTTGCCATTGTTTCCTTTGCCTGGGCGGGCTTTGGTGCTGCTTTCGGACCGGTCATGCTTCTGGCCCTCTTCTGGAGACGGGCCAATCGCTACGGGGCCATCGCGGGGATGATCTCCGGGGGGGTCATGGTCTTCGCCTGGAAGTATCTGGTTCGCCCCCTGGGAGGAGTCTGGGACATTTATGAGCTGCTGCCGGCCTTTTTGGTCAGCGCCCTGCTCATGATTGCAGTCAGTCTGGTCACGCCCGCTCCCTCCAGAGAGATGACAGAAGAGTTCGATGCGGTATGCAGGGGAGACTGAGTTATTTCCACTTGTTTGGGGCCAGATTGCTGATCGCTTTTATCCGCCTGATCGCCCGGTCATTCCCGCTTGCCTGGAGACCCGGATCTCTGAAAAGGCGCCGACAATCACTTTCTAAAGTTGCTTTCGTCTGCCTGGGGGGCCAGATTGCCGATCGCCTTTGCCCGCCTGGTCGGGGTCTGGCTGCCCTGGCCAAGGCCGAACAGGGCAGATCACAGAAACCCGTGGATAAGGGTACAGAAGCCGTGGAAAGTGTAGATAAAGAGCCGCAGGAAGTGCGGATAAAGTCATTGAAGTGCGCATTTAACTGCTCTATCATAGGGTAGGTAAATGCGTTTTTTACAATAATCGAGTACTCGTACCTGGTCCCTGCCTGTCTCTACAGGGAATGCCAAAGGGCTTGCGGAAGAAGAATCCGTCACGATAACTTTGGCATCCACATTGCAGAGTAATTGCGAAAATAAAAGTCTCGAAAGGGACGGCAGGATCAACGGAGGTCTTTATGAATCAGAATTACAATTCCGGCGGCGGATCCGGAGACGACAAGAAGAATAGCCGGGTTCCGCAGCCGGTGATTTTGCTCTTGGTTTTTATCCTGCTGGCCATGTTTTTCACCAGTCTGGTCTACAACAGAGCCTCATCTAACAAGACAGAGGTTCCCTACACCGAGTTTTACAGGCTGGTTACTTCCGATCAGGTGGAGAAGGCGACAATCAATCGCGACCGCATTGAGTTTACCCTGAAGGATAACGCCTCCTATAAGAATGATAAGGCGCAGGAGAACTCCAAGCTGATTCAGGAGGCCACCGGTCAGGAGGTCAAGACCACTTATTTCACGGCCTATATACAGGACAGCGAGCTGATCCCAGCCATGAAACAGCACAATGTCGTGATCTCGGGCAAGCTCAATTCCGATACGACAGCCCTGATTTACAATATCGCCTCCATGGTGATCCCCCTGGCCCTGCTCTGGATCCTCTTCGCCTTCCTCATGCGCCGCATGGGAGGAGGCCTTGGGATGAATCCGGGCAAGTCCAATGCCAAGGTCTATGTGGAGAAATCGACCGGGGTCAAGTTCAAGGATGTGGCAGGCCAGGATGAGGCCAAGGAGTCTTTGGTAGAGGTTGTCGACTTCCTGCACAATCCCCGCAAGTACATTGAGATTGGGGCCAAGCTCCCCAAGGGAGCGCTTTTGGTGGGACCTCCGGGAACCGGTAAGACTCTTTTGGCCAAGGCTGTGGCGGGAGAGGCGGGCGTTCCCTTCTTCTCTCTGGCGGGTTCTGACTTCGTCGAGATGTTCGTCGGCGTGGGCGCTTCCCGCGTCCGGGATCTCTTCAAAGAGGCGCAGAAGCAGGCTCCCTGTATTATTTTCATCGATGAGATTGACGCGATCGGCAAGAGCCGTGATTCCCGCTTCGGCGGAGGAAATGATGAGCGCGAGCAGACCCTCAACCAGCTTTTGGCCGAGATGGATGGCTTTGACACATCGAAGGGTCTTTTAGTCCTGGCGGCCACCAACCGGCCGGAGGTTCTGGATAAGGCTCTTCTCAGGCCCGGACGCTTTGACCGTCGGATCATTGTAGACCGCCCGGATCAGAAGGGGCGACTGGCCACCCTCAAGGTTCACGCCAAGGATGTGCCAATGGACGAGACGGTTGATCTGGACTCTCTGGCGACAGCCTCCGCCGGCCTGGTGGGGTCTGACCTGGCCAATATCATCAATGAGGCTGCCATCTGCGCCGTCAAGCACGGGCGCAAATTCGTCAGCCAGAAGGATCTCTTTGAGGCGTTCGAATTGGTAGCCGTCGGCGGGCGGGAGAAGAAGAACCAGGTTATGAGCGACCAGGAGCGCAAGATTGTCGCCTATCATGAGGTGGGACACGCGCTGCTGGCTGCCCTGCAGAAGAATACGGAGCCGGTGCAGAAGATTACCATTGTGCCCAGAACCATGGGGGCCCTGGGTTATACCCTGCAGACTCCCGAGGAGGAGAAATTCCTGGAGACCAAGGAGGAGCTGCAGGCCCGTATTGCCACCCTGATGGGCGGGCGCGCCGCCGAGATGGTGGTCTTTGGCTCCATGACCTCCGGCGCGGCCAATGACATCGAACAGGCCACCAATATTGCCAGGGCCATGGTTACCCGCTTCGGCATGTCCGACAAGTTCGGCATGATGGGGCTGGCCACTGTCGAGAGCCAGTACCTGGATGGCCGGGCCGCTTTGAACTGCGGAGAGAATACGGCGGCTCAGATCGACGATGAGGTGCTGAGCTTTATCAATCAGGGTTATGATGAGGCGGTTCGTCTTTTGACAGAGCACAGGAATACCCTGGACCGGATTGCGGATTTCCTCTATGAGAAGGAGACCATCACCGGCAAGCAGTTCATGAAGATCTTCCGTCAGCTGGAGGGTCTGCCCCAGCCGCAGGAGGATCAGGAGGCCGTCAGCTTCGTCGAGTCCGCCATGGCCATGATGGAGGCGGATCGGGCCAGTCAGGCAGGTAAGTCTGCAGGGGAGGAAGGAGACCAGTCTTCTGCCGGGCAGGTTCCTGAGAGCGGTTACCAGGACCGGGTCAAGGAGTTTAAGCCCCAGGAGAAAGAGCCCGTCTTTCCGGAGCGCTCAGACGATGTGTCGAGACCAGAGAAAGAGACTCCCGCAGAGCGCTCAGGCGAGGTGCCGGGAGCAGAAGAAGAGTCTGCCGTGGAAAGAGTTGACGCAGAAAGAGCTTCCACGGGAAGAGACGCTTCTGAGGAGAGCAGGGATTTGGCCGAGGGCGATCCCTCTGAGAAAGAAAAGACGCCTGCTGAGTCGGCAGAAGAGGGAAAAGAGAAAGCGTGATCAGACAGGGGGCCAGGCTCCCCGTCAGATCAGATCGTTCAAGCAGAACCCGGGGAGAACAGATCCCGGGTTCTGTTTATCCATGGCTGTAGGATGCTTGCGGCGCGCGCATTCCACAGGATGGGAGGAGTCGATATGGGCAGCACGGATTTTATTCTGGAAGAGGAACTGAAGAAATTGCCGGACGCGCCCGGCGTCTATATCATGCACGACGCCACCGATCAGATCATCTATGTGGGCAAAGCGGTCAGCCTGACCAAGCGGGTGCACCAGTACTTCCAGGCCTCTCATGACGAGGGCGTCAAGAAGCGGCAGATGGTGGAGCGCATCAGCTGGTTTGAGTATATTGTGACCGACTCGGAGCTGGAGGCTCTGGTCCTGGAAAATAACCTGATCAAGGAGCATCGGCCCAAATACAATACCCTGCTCAGAGATGATAAGACCTACCCCTATATTAAGGTCACCCTGCAGGAGGCCTATCCGAGGATCCTCTTTGTCCGCAGGGTTAAAAAGGACGGGGCGAAATACTACGGTCCCTTCAGCTCGGCAGAGGCCACCCATCAGACCATTGAGCTTGTGCAGAAGCTCTACCGGATTCGCACCTGTAATCGCAGGCTCCCGGAGAACATCGGAAAGGACCGCCCCTGTCTCAACTACCACATGAAACAGTGCGACGCCCCCTGCGACGGAAAGATCTCTCAGGAGGACTACATGGAGCATGTTCATGACGCCCTCCGTTTCTTGGATGGGGATACGGGGACGGTGTCGCGGGAGCTGACAGCCAGGATGAATGACGCGGCCGCGGCAATGGATTTTGAGAGGGCGGCCGAGTACCGGGACCTGCTCAAGGCGATCGAGCACACAGCCCAGAGGCAGAAGATCACCCGATATGACGAGGAGGATCTGGACGTCATCGCTGCGGCGATCGAGGGAGAAGACGCCGTGGTATCCGTCTTCTACATCCGGGCGGGCAAGATGATCGGCAGGGACCATTTCGCGGTCAATGTCCGGGCGGATGAGGGAGAGAAGGAGGTCTTGGGGGCATTTGTCCACCAGTTTTACGCGGGGACCCCTTTCATTCCCAGAGAGATCTGCCTGCCGATTGAAATCGACGACAGCAGGCTGACCCAGGACTGGCTCTCAGATAAGCGGGGACAGAGGGTCTATCTCAGGTATCCCAGGCGGGGGAAAAACGCTCGCCTGATGGACCTGGCCGCCAAAAACGCGCAGATGATCATGAACCGGGATCAGGAGAAGATCAAAAGGCAGGAGGGGAGAACGATCGGGGCCATGCGCCAGATTGCGCAGCTTCTGGGTCTCGAGCGCGTGGAGCGCATGGAGGCCTATGATATCTCACATATCATGGGCTTCGCCACGGTCGGATCCATGGTGGTCTTCGAGCGCGGCAAGGCCAAGCGGTCTGACTACCGGAAGTTCCGCCTCAAGACGATCGAGGGGCCGGATGACTATGCCTCCATGCGGGAGGTGCTGACCCGCCGATTCAGGCATGGCATGGAGGAGAAGGAAAAGCTGCGGGAGAAGCAGATGGATGAGAAGCTGGGAGCCTTCACAAAATTCCCGGATATTCTCATGATGGACGGGGGCAAGGGCCAGGTCCATATCGCGGAGGAGGTTCTGCGGGAGCTGAAGCTGGATATCCCTGTGGCCGGAATGGTCAAGGACGATCATCATAATACGCGGGGCATCTATTTTCACGACAGGGAGCTGCCGATTGACAAGAGCTCGGAGGGCTTTCAGCTGATCAGCAGATTACAGGACGAAGCCCACCGCTTCGCCATCAGTTATCACAAGTCTCTGCGGTCCGCGGCCCAGGTTCACTCCTTTCTGGACGATATTCCGGGCATCGGCCCCGCCCGCCGCAAGGCTCTCATGCGCCGCTTCGATGATGCTCAGGCCATGGCGGCTGAGAGCGTAGAGGATCTGGCGGCGATCGACGGGATGAACCGGACTTCCGCCCAGGCGGTCTGGGACTTTTTGCACAGGCATTGATGTGCTATTCTGTAATCGGTCTTTCAAATAAGGCGCCAAGCGTTCGGGAGGGATCTATGAAGAAAAAAGGAGCCAAACTCTCTGATATCGCCAGACAGCTGAGCCTGGTGAATTTCACGGATAAGATCAATCTGGAGGAGCACAGCGTGCAGATTCCGGATATTAACCGTCCGGCCCTGCAGCTCAATGGCTTTTACGAGCATTTCGAGGCGGAGCGCATTCAGCTGCTTGGCATGGTTGAAAATGCCTATTTGCGTCAGAAGTCTCCGGAGGAGCGGGCGGATATCTTTGAGACGCTTCTCTCACACGATATCCCGGCGATGATTCTCTGCCGGAGCTTTGAGCCGGAGGATTCTCTTCTGGAGGCGGCCTACCGGCACAATATTCCCCTTCTGGGGACCAGCGCGGCGACCAGCCAGTTCTCCTCGGAACTGATCTATTATCTGAACCTGCAGCTGTCCCCGGCCACCAGCATCCATGGGGTCCTGGTCGATGTCTATGGAGAGGGACTTTTGATTACCGGAGAGAGCGGTATCGGCAAGTCCGAGGCGGCTCTGGAACTGGTTCGGCGCGGCCATCGTCTGGTGGCGGATGACGTGGTCGAGATCCGTAAGATCAATGAGCACACCCTGCGGGGGAGCGCGCCCGGTGTCCTCAGGCATCTGATCGAGCTGCGGGGAATTGGCATCATCGACGTCAAGAGCCTCTTTGGAGTGGAATGCGTCAAGGACTCCCAGAATATTGATCTGGTGATCCGTCTGCAGGAGTGGAAGCCGGACCAGGAATATGACAGGCTTGGGCTCAATGACGAGCATATGGATATTCTGGGCAAGGACGTGGTCTGCCATTCCCTGCCCATCCGCCCCGGGCGAAATCTGGCGGTTATCTGTGAGACGGCTGCCGTCAACCACCGCCAGAAGAAGATGGGCTACAACGCGGTCGAGGAGCTCTACCGCCGCATGGAGGACAACATGGGAGAGCGCCTGGACAGATAGAAAGGACAAGCATGGAACGCAAGAATGCATGGGAAAAATATCAAGGAGCTAAAGACCAGTCTCTGGTCATGAAATTCGCCGAGGACTATCGGCGTTTTCTCTCGGCCAACAAGACCGAGCGGGAGTGCGTCTCCTACTTTATTGAAAAAGCGGAGAAGGCGGGATTTAGAGACCTTGAGGAGGTCATCGCTTCCGGAAGACGGCTTTCTGCCGGGGACAGAGTCTATCGTCAGCATATGGGCAAGACCCTGGCTCTTTTTATCATAGGCAGCCAGTCGCTGGCTCAGGGGATGAATATTCTGGGAGCGCATATTGATTCGCCCCGCATGGATTTAAAGCAGAATCCCCTCTATGAGGACAGCGACCTGGTTCTTTTGGACACGCATTATTACGGCGGCGTCAAGAAGTATCAGTGGGTGACTCTGCCCCTGGCCCTGCACGGGGTCATTGCCAAAAAGGACGGCAGCCTTGTTCCCGTCAATATCGGTGAGAAGCCGGAGGATCCCGTCTTCGGGGTTTCTGACCTTTTGATTCATCTGTCCGCCAGGCAGCTGGAGAAGCCCGGAGCCAAGGTGGTCGAGGGAGAAGCTCTGGATGTTCTGATCGCCAGTCGCCCCCTGGAAGATTGCGATGATCAGGTCAAGGAGAGGGTCAAGGCCAATGTCCTGCGCATCCTGGCTGAGCAGTATGGAGTCGATGAGGAGGACTTTTTGTCCGCGGAGATTGAGGTGGTTCCCGCCGGGGCCGCCCGTGATTACGGAGTGGACCGAAGTATGATCATGGGCTATGGACACGACGACAGAGTCTGCGCCTATCCCTCCTTCGCGGCTATCCTGGTCTCAAAAGCACAGGAGAGAACCCAGGCCTGTCTTCTGGTGGACAAGGAGGAGATCGGATCTGTGGGAGCTACGGGCATGCAGTCTCTCTTCTTCGAGAACACGGTGGCCGAGCTCATTGCGGCGACAGAGGATTATGAAGAGATCAAGACCAAGAGGGCTCTGATGAACTCGATGGCGCTCTCATCCGATGTCTCCGCCGCCTTTGACCCCAACTACCCGGACGTCATGGAGAAGAAGAATGCCGCCTACTTCGGGAGAGGGCTGGTGATCAACAAGTACACCGGAGCCAGGGGCAAATCCGGCTCCAATGACGCTTCTGCGGAGTATATGGCAAGGATCCGCCGGATCTTTGATGACAATGAGGTCTACTGGCAGACGGCGGAGCTGGGCAAGGTTGACCAGGGCGGCGGTGGAACGATCGCCTATATTCTGGGCAATTACGGCATGGAGGTCATCGACAGCGGCGTCGCCGTTCTCAACATGCACGCGCCGTGGGAGATTGTCAGCAAGGTGGACCTTTACGAGGCCCTGCTGGGCTATCAGGCATTTCTTGCAGCGAAGGAGCTGTGAGAAGGAAGCTTCTGATAAGGGACGGGAAGCCGGCAGAAGAGGTCATAGAGAAGGACCACAGAGAACAGTCACAGAGAAAGGTTGGAAGACGGGATGCGGGATTCTTGGATGAGAGCTGCAGCAAGCGTTCTGGAGGAGAAGCAGATTCGTGTGGATGAGCCGATGTCGGCGCATACCAGCTTCCGCATCGGCGGCCCGGCGGACCTGTTTCTGGAGCCGCGGAAGGATCAGCTTCCCCCCCTGCTCGCGGCCCTGAAAGAGGAAAAGGCCCCCCTGATGATTCTGGGCAACGGCTCCAATTTGCTGGTGGGGGATAAGGGGATCCGGGGAGCGGTGATCCACATAGGAAATTCCATGAATCAGATCTGCGTCAGCGAAGAGCGCATTGAGGCGGAGGCCGGGGCTCTTTTGGTCAGGGTGGCTAGGCAGGCCCAGCGGGCCGGACTCAGCGGCATGGAATCTCTGTCCGGGATCCCGGGAAGTCTGGGGGGCGCCATTATGATGAATGCCGGAGCCTATGGGGGCACGATGGCGGATGTGCTTGCCTCTGTGGAGCTTCTGACAGAGGAGGGAGAGATTCGCAATTACTCTCTGGAGGAGATGGACTTCTCCTATCGTCATTCCCGCGTCAGGGATGAGGGAGGAATTGTTCTCTCCGCCATCCTGCAGCTTACGAGGGGAGACGCGGGGGAGATCGACGCTGCCATGGCTGATCTGACAAGGCGAAGGACTGCCAGACAGCCCCTGGAGATGGCGTCCGCCGGGTCCGCCTTCAAGAGACCGGAGGGATATTTCGCGGGCAAGCTGATCCAGGATGCCGGTCTTCGGGGCTATCGGGTCGGTCAGGCCCAGGTGTCAGAGAAGCACTGCGGTTTTGTCGTCAATCTGGGCGGAGCCTCCGCCGCGGAGGTCCGTCAGCTCATGGAGGATGTCCGGGAGAGGGTCAAAGAGAAGTTTCATGTTGACCTGGAGCCGGAAGTCAGATTTGTGGGAGAATTTTAATGCATTTACTCTTGTTGACCGGCATGTCCGGATCCGGGAAATCGACGGCCTTTAAGTTTCTGGAGGACATGGGTTATTATTGCGTGGACAATCTGCCCATTCCCCTCTTTAAGAGCTTTGTCGATCTGACCGCCAAGAATATGCCAAAGGGGCAGAAGGTGGCGGTCGGCATTGATATTCGAAGCGAAGGACATCTGGAGCGCATTGCCGATATCCTGAACGAACTGGATCGGGATGGCAAGAAGGTGGACGTCCTCTTTTTGGACGCGGACGACGAGACCCTTTTGAAGCGCTACAAAGAGACCAGGCGCAATCATCCGCTCTCCGGGTCAGAGCGCCTTTCCGCCGGGATCGCCCGGGAGAGAGGAGCCCTCTCTTATCTGCGTTACCGGGCGGACTATATCATCGACACCAGTCACCTGCTGACCAGGGAACTCAAGGCGGAGATGGAGCGGATCCTGGTGGAGGACTCTGACTATAAGAGCATGATGGTGACCCTGCTCTCCTTCGGGTTCAAGTATGGGATTCCCAAGGACGCAGACCTGGTCTTCGATGTGCGCTTTTTGCCAAATCCCTACTACGTCGTCTCCCTTCGCCCCAAGACGGGGAATGATCCTGAGATTCAGGAGTATGTCATGAATTGCCCGGAGGCCCATGTTTTTCTGGACAAGCTGACGGATATGGTTCAATTCCTCATTGACAATTACATCAAGGAGGGACGCAATCAGCTGGTCGTCTGCATCGGCTGCACCGGGGGCAAGCACCGGTCGATCACCCTGACCAATCAGCTCTATGACCGCTTAAAGAAGAACAAGAACTACGGGATCAGGAAGGAACACCGGGATATTGACAAGGACCGGGCCAGAGGTAAGTAAGATGTCATTTGCATCCGAGACCAAGGCGGAGTTGATCCGCCATATTCCCAGGACCAGACATGACCGCATGGCCATGGCCGCGGCCATGCTCATGATGGAGGGAGAGGTTCAGATCAGCGGGGATCAGGTCCGCCTGACCTTCCTCTTGGAGAACGAGACGATTCGATCCCTTTTCTTTACAATTATTGCCAAACTGGGTAATATGAATACTGGCGCAAAAGTGATGACCGGGGAGGAAATCTTAGACCTGCTGACCGCGCTGAAGATGTATGACGGACAGCGGATTCGGATGGAGAGGGTCGACCCCCTCCTGCTTCAGAGGGAGTGCTGCAAAAAGTCTTTTCTCGCGGCGGCTTTTCTCTGTGCAGGCTCGGTCAGTGACCCCAATAAGGCCTATCACCTTGAGATCGTCTGCAGAAGCCAGGACAGAGCCCGCCAGCTCGCGCAGAGTATGCTTTCACTGAATCTGGATGCCAGGATCATCGCCCGCAAGGGACACTGGGTGGTCTATCTGAAGGAGGGTGAACAGATTGTCACCATGCTGGGTTATATGGGAGCTCCCCTGGCCTACATGACCTACGAGAACGCCCGCATTGTCAAGGAGATGCGCAACGGGATCAACCGCCAGGTCAACTGCGAGACGGCCAATATCGGCAAGACGGTCCATGCTGCCGTTCGTCAGACGGCGGATATCGCCCTGATACGTGATCGCATGGGCTTAGAGCACCTGCCCAGGAATCTGCAGGAGATTGCCCTGGTTCGTCTGGAACATCCGGACATGACGCTCAAGGATCTGGGGGCTCTTCTGGATCCGCCGGTGGGAAAATCGGGTGTGAATCACAGATTGCGCCGGATCAGTGAAATCGCAGAGGATCTGCGGTAAAGAGCATTTGAGGATTTGTTTTTATGCGTAAGGAAGTAGTTGTATCAATGCCCCGCAGTATGGAGGCGACACCGATTGCCCATCTTGTGCAGCTGGCCAACCAGTTCACCAGCTCCATCTACTTTGAGATGGATGGGAACAAGAAGGTCAACGCCAAGTCAATCATGGGAATGATGAGCCTGGTTTTGACCAGCGGCGCGCAGGTTACCATTGCCGCTGACGGGGATGACGAGCTTGAGGCGGTTCAGCAGTTAGAGGACTTCCTCAGTGAAAGGACCTGAGTTGGGCGGAAAGAAACTGCTCTTTATTTTCAACCCGCACTCCGGCAGGGAGCGCATTCGCGGCAGTCTGACGGATATCGTCGATGTCATGTGCAAGAGAGGCTATGAGGTCAGCATCTATGCAACGCAGTGTCAGGGAGACGCGGAGGTCAAGGCCCTTGCAGAGGGAGGCGACAAGGATCTGCTCGTCTGCTCCGGCGGAGACGGGACCCTGGACGAAGTGGTATCCGGTCTCATGCGCGGCGGGCATCAGGTGCCAGTGGGATATATTCCCGCCGGGACCAGCAATGATTTCGCGGCTTCTCTGCAGCTCTCGCAGGATATGGTGGAGAATGCCAGGATTGCTGTCACAGGACGTCCCTTTGCCTGTGATATCGGCAAGTTCAACGATGGCTACTTCGTCTATGTGGCTGCCTTCGGACTCTTTACAGAGGCCTCTTATCAGACCAGCCAGGAGATGAAAAACATCTTCGGACATGCCGCCTATGTTCTGGAGGGGATGCGGCAGATGGTGGATGTGCCGTCTTACTTTGTCCAGGTGGAATACGACGGCAATCGCATTTTCGATGAATTTATCTATGGAATGGTGACAAATTCTATTTCCATCGGAGGCTTCCGCGGACTGATCAATGGTCCGGTCGATCTGGATGACGGTGAATTTGAGGTTGTCCTGGTGCGGCGGCCCAGGCATCCGAGAGAGTTAAACGAGATTATCTCCTATCTGACGGGCAGAGTGAAGCAGAGTCGTATGATTTACGCCTTTAAGAGCAGCCGGATCCGTTTCAGCTGTGGACAGCCCATCTCCTGGACCCTGGACGGAGAGTTCGGAGGTCAGTTCAAGGAGTCCGTGGTCGAGAACCTGCCCAGGTCTCTGCAAATCATGCTGAGGGAAAAGTCCTCCGGCTGAGGGCCTCAACAGGTCAAAAATTCTTAGAAAAATAATTTTAAAAAAGATGCAAAAAGCTATTGACAAAATGGTTAGTGAAAGCTAACATATACATCAGTTAGGGAAACCTAACCATCCTGTTGGTTCCTTTATGTATCAAATATATCGTATGCCAACGATAAACTCCCATAAATCTAACCTGTTAGATACATAAGAGAACTCCTTTGTAACTTAATAGATGCAGAAAATACCCTGTCCGATATCCGGGCAGGGTATTTTCGCTGGGCTAAGCGGAACTGGGGAACAGGACCTTTGACGAGAGCGGAATCGGGAAGCAGGGCCTTTGACGAGAGGGTTTATTCAGGGCGGAGAAAGGACAGGACGGATGCCAGCCGCACCCTCTTTTCTCTGAAATGTAACTTGCCTGAGCTAGTACCTTGTTCTATAATACGGGCAGATACAGCCGATGCGTTTTTCGGCGGATCGAAGTTCGTTTTCAAGGTCATTGTGACAGACAAGAACGGAGGAATTTATGATTGTATCAGCCAAGGAGATGCTGGAGAAGGCCGTTGCGGGTCATTACGCAGTACCTCAGTTCAACATCAATAATCTGGAGTGGACCAAGTCCATTCTCACAGTCTGCGAGGAACTCAAGGTTCCTGTTATCCTGGGCGTATCCATGGGCGCGGGCAAGTACATGGGCGGCTACAAGACGGTAGCGGCTATGGTCTACGCGATGCATGATTCTCTCGGAATCACGGTTCCCGTTGCCCTTCATTTGGATCATGGCAATTATGACGCGGCTTACGAGTGTATCAAGGCGGGATTTACATCGATCATGTTTGACGGATCCTCTCTTCCCTTCGAGGAGAATCTGGCCAAGGCGAAGGAGCTGGTTGCGGTCGCCCATAAGCTGGGGCTCTCCATCGAGTGTGAGGTCGGAGGTATCGGCGGTGAGGAAGACGGCGTCATCTCCACCGGAGAGTGCGCGGATCCCGAGGAGTGCAAGATCATTGCAGACCTGGGCGTTGATATGCTGGCTGCCGGAATCGGCAATATTCATGGGGCTTATCCAGCAAACTGGGCAGGCCTTCAGTTTGATGTCCTTGAGGCAATCAAGGCCAAGACCGGTGATATGCCCTTAGTTCTCCACGGCGGTTCCGGGATTCCCGATGACCAGGTTCGCAAGGCTGTCTCCATGGGCGTCGCCAAGGTGAATGTGAATTCTGAGTGCCAGTGGGCATTTGCCGCCGCGACTCGTGAGTACATCGAGCAGGGCAAGGATAAGCAGGGCAAGGGCTTTGATCCCCGTAAGCTTCTGGCTCCCGGCGCTGAGGCCATCAAGAAGGTCTGCCGTGAGAGAAGTGAAGTCTTCGGCTGCGTGGGCAAGGCGTGACGTTCGCGCGGAAGCATAAGTTCATGGCGCAATGGCGTGCCGCTGGTTTTTAACGCAAAGGGGCGTTCCGTACGGTTTTCGGAATGGCCCCTTTTACCTTTTATGACAGGGGGATGTTCGCGGAGCGCGCATCTCATTGCAGAAAAAAGCTTAGTCCGACAGGAGGAAATCGCATGGATAACAAAGAGACGACATACTGCAGTGTCACAGATATATTTGGCGAGAATGTATTTAATGACACTGTGATGCGTGAACGTCTTCCAAAGAAGACCTACCAGAAGCTCAAGCAGACCATTCGTGAGGGCAGAGATCTCGATATTGAGACTGCGGATGTGGTTGCGCATGAGATGAAGGAATGGGCCATTGAAAAGGGGGCGACCCACTACACGCACTGGTTTCAGCCTCTGAATGGCGTCAGCGCGGAAAAACACGATTCCTTCATCACTGCTCCCATGTCCAATGGCAAGGTCCTCATGTCCTTCTCGGGCAAGGAGCTGATCAAGGGTGAGCCTGACGCGTCTTCCTTCCCCTCCGGCGGGCTGCGCGCTACCTTTGAGGCGAGAGGCTATACTGCCTGGGATTGCACGTCCAATGCCTTTGTCCGCCAGGACGCCGCCGGCGCGACACTCTGCATCCCCACTGCCTTTTGTGCCTATACCGGAGAGGCTTTAGACCAGAAGACCCCCCTGCTGCGATCCATGGAAGCGATCAATGAGCAGGCCCTTCGCCTGCTTCGTCTTCTTGGCAATACCAGCTCCAAGAAGGTCATTCCCTCTGTGGGCGCTGAGCAGGAGTATTTTCTGGTTGACCGCGATAATTATCTGAAGCGCAAGGATCTGATCTATACCGGACGCACGCTCTTTGGAGCCATGCCCCCCAAGGGACAGGAGATGGACGACCATTACTTTGGCGCCATTCCGGAGCGCATCGAGTCCTTCATGAAGGATGTCAACGAGGAGCTCTGGAAGCTGGGCGTTCCCTCCAAGACCCAGCACAATGAGGTGGCGCCGGCCCAGCATGAACTGGCGCCCATTTACGGGGAGTGCAATGTGGCGGTTGACCAGAACCATCTGGTGATGGAGACCTTAAAGAAGGTCGCCGTCCGTCACAAGCTGCAGTGCCTGCTGCATGAGAAGCCCTTCGCCGGAGTCAATGGATCCGGTAAGCACAACAACTGGTCTCTGGTGACGGATGACGGGATCAATCTGATCGATCCCGGGAAGAGACCCCACGAGAACACCCTCTTCCTTCTGTCTCTGGCCTGCATCCTGGCAGCTGTCGACAAACACGCGGATCTTCTTCGCGAGTCCGCGGCCGACATCGGCAATGATCATCGCCTGGGAGGCAATGAGGCTCCCCCCTGTGTGATTTCCGTCTTCCTTGGAGATCAGCTGGCGGATGTGATGGAGCAGGTTTTGGATAAGGGGGAGGCGACCCACTCCAAGAAGGGAGCCAAGCTGCAGACCGGTGTGAAGTCTATCCCGGACTTTGCCAAGGACGTGACAGACCGCAATCGCACCTCTCCTTTTGCCTTTACGGGCAACAAGTTTGAGTTCCGCATGTGCGGCTCACAGGATTCCATCGGCGAGGCCAATGTCGTCTTAAACACCATTGTCGCGGAACAGTTTGCGGATGTCTGCGACGAGCTGGAGAAGGCAAAGGACAGGGACGCCACGATTCAGAAGATCATCAAGGATTTGATGACCCAGCATCAGCGCATTGTCTTTGACGGCAACGGATATTCTGAGGAGTGGAGGAAAGAAGCAGCCCGCCGCGGACTGGCAGACATCAGATCTATGGTTGACGCCATTCCGGCCCTGGCAAGCGAAACGACGGTTGCGCTCTTTGAGCGCTTCCACGTATTCACCCGTGAGGAGCTCAACAGCCGGGTTGAGATTGAATACGACCAGTATGCCAAGGAGATCAACATTGAGGCCAAGACCATGGTCGATGTCGCCTCCAAGTCCATTGTTCCCGCGGTGATCCGTTACTCGACCAGGCTGGCGGATTCCATCAATCAGGTGTCATCCGCCTGTCCGGAGGCGGATACCTCCGTCCAGAGCACGATTCTCAAGAATACGTCCAAGCTCCTGGCCAAGACGCAGAAGGCGCTGCGGGCCCTTGAGAAGGCCGTCGCTGACGCCGATCAGCAGAGGGGCAGCGAGAAACGGGCCCAGTACTTTCATAAGACGGTGATGGCCAGGATGGATGCCCTGCGCCAACCCGTCGATGAACTGGAGATGATCGTAGACAAGGATCTCTGGCCTATGCCCTCCTATGGGGATCTGATTTTCGAGGTGTAAGGCAGTCACAGGGGCACTGCGCCCTGCATTCCCGCGGGATAAAGTGTTCTGGCGACAGATTTGACAAGAATTGAATCAGGGGGCCGGGCTTCCTTCTCCGCCGGAAGAGGAAGCCTGGCCTTCCTCTGTCTGCGTGTCAGACTGCGCGGGCATCTCGAACTGGAACTTGGGTGAGGGAGCAGTTCCGTCTAAGGCGGCGGAGGAGATGGCATAGGCCGCGTCAGGGGTATGGGCTGAGCCGTTCTTGATGAAGATGCCGCTGACAATTTGATCGGCAGGGGTTCCAGAGGCCGCGATTTTGCCGGTGCGGATGTCGATATCGACCTTGACGTGACGGTCGCAGTAGTCCGTGGGAACCGTCCCCTCAGCGAAATACTCCTTGATGATCTTGCTTCCTCTGGGGTCAGCGTTGCAGATACTGGGAAGAGGAAGCTTTCCGGAGACAGAGCAGACGGAGGCCTGTGTGATTCCCTGGGGCATATCGAAGCTTCGATCAGACTTGCCCTCGTGAATGCGAGACATAATCCTTTTCCAGATCTTCTTGCTGTAGGCGGAGGAAGTCTGGGGGGAGTTGTCATCGTAACCGCCCCAGAGTCCGACGGTGTAGTAGCCGGAGTAGCCCTCCATGAGATAGTCGCGCTCATCATTGGTCGTGCCGGTTTTGCCTGCCAGGGTGATGCCCTTGATATTGGCGTCCTCTCCGGTGCCTCTGGTCATGACGTCCTGCATGGCATTGGTCAGAAGCCAGGCGGTGGTCGGTTTGATGACCTGCTGGGGGTTGGGCGTCTCCTGAGAGAGGAGGACCTTGCCGTCCCGGTCTAGGACCTTGCTGTAGAGGTGGGGACGGATGTAGGAGCCCTTGTTGGCGATGGCGGCGTAGGCGGCGGTCAGCTCCATGTTGGTGACTCCGTAAGTGATGCCGCCGATGGCCAGAGCCTGGGTGTTATCCTTATCGGAGATGGTGCTGAAGCCAAATTTCTTGATGTACTGGAAGCCCAGATCGGTTCCGATCTCGGTCAGCGCCTTGACCGTCACGATATTGATGGACTGCACGATGGCCTCTCGGTATGTGGTCATGCCCCGGTAGGTCCGGTCGGCGTTCTGCAGAGAAGAGCCGTTCTTATATTTGTAGGGGGCGTCATCCTGTACCGTGGCCAGAGTCTTGCCGGCAGCGTCCAGGGCCGGCGCATAGGCGGCGAGGATCTTGAAGGTAGAACCGGGCTGCCGGGTCACCTTGCTGGCGCGATTGAGGGTCTTGCTGCCTGTCTTGTCGCCGCGGCCGCCCACCAGAACCAGGACCCTGCCATCGGACTGGTCCATGACAGTGACGGCAACCTGGGGCTGGAGGGTGAAGGTGATCTTCTCATTGCCCTCGGCAACGCTGTCTCCCTCCTCCATGATGTCCTTTTTATACTGGTCAATGGCGGCCTGGGCAGCCTCCTGATTGGCAAAGAGAAGATTGTAATTGGGATTGGAGGACCGGTAATAGGAGAGCATGGTCTGATCTGAGTAATTCTGGTTACTCTTGTCGGCCTTGGTCACCGTGAGACGGTAGGAAAAAGAGTACTTGGGCTTGCCGGAGTAGTTGGAGGCCTCGTTGACCTCTTCATCGGCAATTTTCTGGATCTGCGCGTCCTGGGTGGAGTAAATGGTCAGGCCCCCGCTGTAGAGCATCTTGTAAGCCTCCGCCTCGGAGTAGTGGGCCTGGTCGACTAGATCCTGAATCACCTGATCGGTCAGAGCGTCTGTGAAATAGGAGCTGACCGTCCGGGAGGCGGATGCCGCCTCGTTGTTCGCAGCGATCCGGGGATAGACGTCATCCTCCAGGGCTGCTTTGTAAGCGGCGTCGTCGATGAAATGATCCTTTAGCATGTAGTTGAGCACCAGCTTGCGGCGGCCGGCATTCTGATCGGGATTCGTGATCGGATTATAGCGGGTCGGATTCTTGGTAGTCGCCGCGAGAACCGCGCTCTCGGACAGATTCAGGTCGGAGACCGACTTGCCGAAATAGCGCTGGCTGGCCGCCTCGACGCCGAGCGTACTCTGACCCAGGTTGATGGTGTTGAGGTAGTTCTCCAGGATGATGTCTTTGCTGGTGACCTGTTCAATCCGGGTGGCCAGAACCTGCTCCTGGATCTTGCGGTCAAACTTAGCCTTGAGGGACTGCTCTGCCGTCCAACCGGTGAAGTAGTTATTCTTCAGCAGCTGCTGAGTGATGGTCGAAGCCCCCTGCATTTTGGAACCGCCGGAGAGAAGGCCGGTGACAAGAGCGCGCATGAGGCCCTGGTAATCAACGCCGTGGTGGCTGTAGAAGCGCTCGTCCTCAATGGCGATAAAGGCCTTCTGAACAGAATCAGGGATTTTGTCGATCGTCACATAGGTACGGTTGGCGCCGGACGCGGCAAGGCTGTCCAGCTCATGCCCTTCCTGGTCTAAAATGACAGACTTGAATCCACTGGGGCTGATATTGACAGAGGCTGTGTCGGGCAGCTTCTGAATCAGGTGCCGGATATAGATGACGCCGCCCAGGCCGGCAATGACCAGCAGGACCAGAAGGCTGATTAAGATCGTGCGGCTAAAGACCAGCAAAAAGTGATGGCCGACACGACCTTTTCTCTGAGAGATCTGACGGACGCGGGCAGAAGTTTTATCCTTGCCGTAATTCATTGAGTCACCTCATGGAGAGGCAAATGCCTTGTCAGACGATATCCCCCCCTGCTATGATGAACAAAGTTCATTGTTGCTACACTGCGATGCGGATGTCATAAGGTCATGCCTTCACTTGAGAGGAAGCCATCTGTGGAGACTGCCTTTTGACCATGTAATCACATTATATCAGAAAGAAAATGATCTTATGAAGGTTATTTACCAGGGCGGCCAGGCGGAAATTGAGCGAAAGAAATCTCGCTTTATCGCGCATGTGGCTCCCGCAAGCTCCGTCGGAGAGGCACAGGCCTTCATCGCCGATATGAAGAGGCAATACTGGGACGCCAGGCATAATTGCTCCGCTTATATCATCGGAGACCCCAATCCGCTCATGCACTGCTCTGATGACGGAGAACCGGCGCAGACGGCGGGACGGCCTATGCTGGATTTTTTGATCTCGCGGGAAGTGACCGATGTCTGTCTGGTAGTCACCCGCTATTTCGGCGGGACGCTGCTCGGCACGGGAGGCCTGGTGCGAGCCTATACGGACGCGTCGAAGGCGGGACTGGAAGCCAGCCGTCTCATGGAGAAGAAGGAGGGGATTCCCCTTCGACTGTCTCTCGGATACAGCGATTACGGACGGATCGAGCATCTGATCGCAGAGAAGTCCCTCCCCCTTCTGTCTCAGGTCTTCGCCCAGGCCGTGGAGCTTGAACTGCTGACAGACCCGGCAGGCCTGCGGGACCTGGAGGATCAGATCCGGGATATGACGGGCGGACAGGCCCGGATGCAGGAGGGCGACTCCATCAGCTACGGGATCGTGGATGGGGAGCTGGTTCTGGACGCGCAGAAATAAGGCTGAGAGGCGCAACCCGCTACTGCTGTCCGCGGAAAATTCACTGAAGGTCTCCGCTGTCAACTGTCCACTGAAAATTCCCGCTTGACTTCCGCAGGGCTCTTGGGTAATATATCCATTGTTGAGTTTTCAAGCGCTCAGACATTGGCCCATAGCCAAACGGTAAGGCAGCGGACTCTGACTCCGTCATTTCAAGGTTCGAATCCTTGTGGGCCAGCTCTATGGAAGACCTCGTCGATCTGCATCGGCGGGGTCTTTTCGCTGAAAGCATCCGTGCGTGATAAGGAAGTGAGGAGGTGCCGTATGGAGTCAAAGAAGAAAGAGTCTCATTTTTTTGCGACCCTGTCCCGAATGAAATATATTGAGCGCTGGGCGCTCATGAGAAATGCCCGCGAGGAGACCTTAAGCGAGCACAGCCTGGATGTGGCTGTCATCGCTCATGCTCTCTGTGTCCTGGCCAATCGCCGTCACGGCCATCATGTCGATGCCGAGAGAGCGGCCCTGGTCGGCCTCTACCATGACGCGTCCGAGATTATTACCGGGGATATGCCCACGCCGGTCAAGTACGGAGATGAGCAGATCCTGAACGCCTATAAGGGTGTAGAGATCAGAGCAGAGCAAAGACTGCTTGACCTTCTCCCTGAGGACCTGCGGGAGGACTATGAGGATCTCTTCTTCGGCGGCGATGATGCCGAGGAGATCTATATGAGAAAGCTGGTGAAGGCGGCGGACAAGCTCTCCGCTTTGATCAAGTGCATGGAGGAGGAAGAGGCCGGCAACCGGGAGTTTCGAACGGCCAAAGAGTCCATCTGGACAGCGGTTCAGGGGATGGCCGCGGAATATCCCGAGGTTGCTGACTTCGTAGATGTTTTCCTGCCCTCCTATGGAAAGACCTTAGACCAGCTTCTGGGGAGAGACTGATTATGTATGAGATGAGTGTAAGAATCCGCTACTCGCAGGTGGACCAGGACGGGTATCTGACCTTGCCCGCCCTTTTTGATCTCCTGCAGGATGCAGCCACCTTCCACTCCCAGGATCTGGGCTATGATATCCGCTATCTGAAGCGGGTCGGCTGCGGCTGGTTTGTCACAGATTATCAGCTTGCGCTGGAAGGCAGTACGCCCTATATCGGGGATCGCCTGACCCTTAAGACCTGGGGATATCGCTTTCGGGGCATGTTTGGCATGCGCAATATGCTGCTTGTCCGCGAGGACGGCAGCATCTACGCCCGGGTCAACAGCATCTGGGTATATATGGACCTGCGGCGCATGCTTCCATCCCGGATTCCGGACAAAATGATCAGAGATTACGGACAGGAGCCAGCCATCGATTATCCCTGGCCCTCCCGGAAGATCCGGCCGATGGAGCATTTTTTCGAGCGCTATGAATTCGCTGTAAACTCCCTACAGCTGGACAGCAACGGTCACATGAACAACACCCATTTCGTGGCGGCGGCCTGGAAAGAACTGCCGGCGGATTACGCGATCGGTTTGATCCGGGTGGAATACAAGAAACAGGCGATGCGGGGAGACCTGCTGCAGTTAAAGATGAGCTGTGAGCCGGGGCAGGAGAAAAGGGAAAATAAGATCCAGGCCCTGATGACGTCCCCGCAGGGAGAGGTTTACTGCCTGGTTGAGTTTAGCCGCAGAGAGGAGAAATGAAGATGGAATTGGGAAAGGTGAACCGGCTGACTCTGGTCAAGCTGGTGGATTTCGGAGCCTATCTGGCGGAGGGGACGAAGGATCAGGAGCGGGTTCTTCTGCCCGCCAAGCAGGTTCCTCAGGGGATTGGGCAGGGAGATTCGCTGGATGTCTTCTTATATAAAGACTCCAGCGACCGACTGATCGCGACTATGGCCAGACCGCTGGCCATGGTGGGTCAGTTCGCTCCTATGAAGGTTAAGGAGCTGACGAAGATCGGCGCTTTCTTAGACTGGGGTCTGGAGAAGGATCTGCTGCTGCCCTACCGACAGATGCTGGGCAGGGTGGAGGCGGGAGACCAGATCCTGGCCCGCGTCTATGTGGACAAGTCCCAGCGGCTGGCCGCCTCCATGAAGGAGATCTATCCCATGCTGCGCTCGGATTCCCCCTATCAGGCGGGAGATGAAGTCAGGGCCAGAGTCTACGAATTCAGCCGTGATTTCGGCACCTTTGTTGCGGTTGACGATATCTATTCCGCGATGATCCCCCGCCATGAGGACGCGAGGCAGCTGCGAATCGGGGATCAGATCAGCTGCCGGGTGACCGGGGTCAAAAGAGATGGTAAACTGGACGTCTCGATCCGGGGCAAGTCCTACGAGACCATTGGCGAGGACGCCGAGGCGATTCTACAGCTGTTGGAATCCTACGCGGGTGTCCTGCCCTTTACGGAGAAGGCCTCCTCTGAAGTGATTCGACGGGAGACAGGTCTCTCGAAAAATGCCTTCAAGAGGGCGGTCGGACATCTCTACAAAGAGGGAAGAGTCAGTATCGAGGATGGGAAAATCCGACGGACAGAAAAATTGTAACAATTCCTTCATGGTCAAGTTCACAAATAGTTCACACAAAACAAGAGGATAATGTCGAAGTGATGAGGAGGCATTTTCCCGTAAAATCCTTAGAATTGTGGGCATCTTCGGTGAAAGAAAAGTGGGATCGCAAGAGCGTGGCCTGAACTTGACAGGCGGAGGGCAGGTCTCTATAATAAAACTCGTGCGTAATATAAATGTAATATTTATAGCAGTCATATCGTAACAGATGAAGATAGCCTAAAGTGAGGTTGTATAGATGAATGCAAATCGTAAAACAGTGAAGACAATGGCAATTGTCGCTGCAGGCTCCGCAATCGTTGCCGGTGCGGGACTCCCATCCCAGGCGGCGACTTTGCAGGATACGACGGTAGATCAGGCTCTGGAGACCAGCAAGGAGTCTGGCCAGGGAAGCCTGTCTGGTGTGTCTGCCTCCCTGATGAGCATGCTTTCTATGTCTACGGAGGCGACGGTCAGCAGTAACCAGACAGATATGGTTGCCAGTTCCGCGGTGAACAAGACCTTATATTCCAAGGTTGGAATCGCTCATACGGATTCTGCGATCAACGTCAGGGAGAGCGCTGACGACAATGCCCGCCTGGTCGGTTATCTCTACAATAACAACGCGATGACAGTTGACGCGGAGGAGAATGGCTGGCTTCATATCAGCTCCGGCGACGTCAACGGCTATGTGAAGGCCGATGGCATTACGGTGGGAGATGAGCAGACCTGCAAGAATGCCCAGACGACGGATGTCAAGGTCAGGGAGAACGGCCTGCGCCTGCGCGCGGACGCCAGCCTGGACGCGGACATCCTGTCCGGATTCGCCAAGGACACGGTAGTGACCGGCATTGATCTCTCCAAGCAGGCAGATGGCTGGATCAAGGTTCGCGCCAGTGTGGACGGTAAGGACACAGAGGGATTCGTCTCCAATGACTATGTAGACGTTGACACCCATTACAACTACGGAGAGACGGTCGAGGCGGCGGTCACCAGACAGAAGGCTGAACAGGAGGCGGCTCAGAAGGCTGCCGAGGCAGCTTCCAGGAAGACATCCGTCAGAAGAGGGACAAGCCAGAGGACCACGACTGCAGCCAGCAGCAGCCAGGCGCAGACCTCTGTCTCAAGCGAGTCTGAGGCTTCTGCCAGTGGAGCGGCTGTTGTCGCCTATGCGGCTCAGTTCGTCGGGAACCCCTATGTATGGGGAGGCACCAGCCTGACGTCTGGTGCGGATTGCTCCGGCTTCGTGCTCTCCGTCTACAAGCACTTTGGAATCAGCCTTCCTCATTCTTCTTCCGCCGACAGGAGCGTGGGACGCGCGGTGTCCACTTCTGATATGCAGGTGGGCGACATTGTATGCTACAGCGGCCATGTCGGCATCTATGCCGGCGGCGGTAAGATTATCAACGCCTTAAATCCCAGCAAGGGAATCACCTATATCAATGCGAACTACGCGCCGATTCTGGCTGTTCGCCGCGTTTTATAAGAAAACGCTGAGGGGCTGTGGAGTATGTGAAAGCGGCTTGCCCCATGTCGCAGATGCGGATTCGATGTAAGAGTCAACGCAACTGCGGATGGGGCAGCCGGACCTTCCTTATTCCACGGCCCCTTTTTTGTTTCTGAGGGACATGGCAAATTCCCAGGTGGCTTTTATCACGATTCCTTCCTCCGGAAATGAATATGTCAAAGCGAAGGGGATCGCGCAAAAAAGCACAAAAACCATTTTTGGTTTCGCCGATCAGTTGATTGCTAAGGTTCCGGGCTGCAAGGAGACGATCGAATACGTGGGAGAATCTCTGATCTTGTTTGAAGTGAGATTGCACGCAATCTGTCAAGCGGGAACGGGGGACAAACTGCAAATCATCAGCCTGCACAAGAATTGATTCAACCTCCCGGAAAGGAAAAGACCGACCTTCCCGGAGAGAGGAAAATTATCCACAGGAAGGGATCTCCAAAAGCCCGAAAAATGGACTTATACACGGACTTATCCACATTATCCACATTTGAGGGGCTCGGAAACGAGTCCTTTGTGGGGCGAAAAGCAAACGGATGTTTTGTGTAAGAGGGCGAAAAATCGACTTTTGGGAGTTTGGACTTGACTTGAAAGCAAAAAAGCGCTTGCGAGTCAGAGAGTCCCCAAATACCAGTAAATATGCATAAGAAAGAGAGAAAATCTTCTTTCCAATCTGCGCACTTTGTATTAGACTTGGAATGAGTATATGCAATCAGCATAAAAATGGCGGCTTCACTTGTACACTTTGTACAGGCGCGGAGGGAGAATGAGATGATTTCAAATCAAATCCTGCAGAATACCATCGATGGCCTGCATCACATCAGCAAGCACAGTCTGGCCGTGATTGACGCGGAGGGGAGCATTCTGGCGACGACCTTTCCGGAGGTGGAGGACTATGTCCCCGCGGCCAGAGAATTCGCGGCATCCCCCGCGGAGAGCCAGATCGCTCTGGGCTGCCATTTTTTTAAGGTTTTTGATGACCAGCATCTGGAGTTCATTGTCATCCTGCAGGGTGACGATGAGTCTGTCTTTATGATCGGCAGGATGGCCAGCTTCCAGATCCAGGAGCTGATGGTGGCCTATAAGGAGCGCTTTGACAAGGACAACTTCATCAAGAACCTGCTCTTGGATAACCTTCTTTTAGTTGACATTTACAATCGATCCAAGAAGCTGCACATTGAGACCAACGCCCGGCGCGTCGTCATGGTTGTTGAGACTGCGGGCAGTGAAGAGGGAGATGAGCTGGATCGGGTTCGGTCTGTCTTCTCCGGCCGGAGCAGGGATTTTGTTACGGCTGTGGATGAGCGCAATGTGGTGGTTCTCAAGGAGCTTGCGGATGATGAGGGCTACGCCGACGTGGAGCGGTCCGCGGAGGTGATCATTGATTCCTTTAAGGATCGCATGGACAAGCAGATCCGGGTCTCCTACGGAACCATTGTCGGAGAGCTCAAGGACGCGTCCCGCTCCTACAAGGAGGCCGGGATGGCCCTTGATGTCGGAAAGATCTTCTTTGAAGACCACCAGGTGATCGCCTATTCCAAGCTGGGAATCGGCCGGCTGATTTATCAGCTCCCCATTCCTCTCTGCAAGATGTTTATCCGGGAGATATTTGCCAATAAGTCCCCGGAGGATTTCGATGAGGAGACGATTGTCACAATCAATAAATTCTTCGAGAACAGCCTGAATGTGTCCGAGACTTCCCGCCAGCTCTATATTCACCGCAATACGCTGGTTTACCGGCTGGATAAGCTGGAGAAGGCAACAGGACTTGATCTTCGCGTCTTCTCGGACGCGATCACCTTCAAGATTGCTCTGATGGTAGTAAAGTATATGAAGTATATGGAGGAGCAGAACTACTAATGATCAGCTTAGAACATGTGAGTAAGACCTATGAGGCCGGCATTCCGGCTCTGGATGATATCAGTCTGCATATTGAGCCGGGAGAGTTCGTCTTTATTACCGGCGCGTCCGGATCCGGTAAATCCACCCTGATCAAGCTCATGCTGAATGAATTGAAAGCCAGCAAGGGAACCATTATGGTGGGCGGGCAGAACCTGAATAAGATGCGGCATCGCCAGGTGCCAATGTTCCGCCGCCGGATCGGCACCATTTTTCAGAACTTCCGCCTGCTGCCGGACCGCAATGTATATGAAAATGTGGCATTTGCCATGCGTGTTACCGAGTCCAGGAAGCGGGATATCCAGAGAAGAGTCCCCATGGTTCTGACTCTGGTGGGCCTGGCGTCCAAGTACAAGTCCCTTCCCCGCCAGCTCTCCGGCGGAGAGCAGCAGCGAGTGGCGATTGCCCGCGCGATTGTCAACAGTCCCAAATTGATTCTGGCTGACGAGCCCACAGGTAATCTGGACAATAAGAATGCCTGGGAGGTAATGCAGCTTCTGGAGAAGATCAATCAGGACGGGACGACGGTTGTCGTCGTAACCCATAATATCGAGATCGTCAAGGCTATGAAAAAGCGCGTCATCACGATTAAGCGCGGCTGTCTGGTCAGCGACGTGGAAGGAGAGACGAGTCTAAAGCATGTATAATATTAAGCAGGGTTTTCGAAATATCTGGCACAACAAGATGTTCTCTTTAGCTTCCATCGCGACGATGGCGGCCACCATCTTCCTCTTCGGGGTCTTTTATTCCCTGGTGACCAATTTCTCACAGATGGTCAAGGAGGCGGAGCAGGGCGTGGCAGTCACTGTTTTCTTCGTGGACGGGATCAGTCAGGAACAGGTGGATGCCATCGGGGACGCGATCAAGGCCAGACCGGAGGTGAAGAATTACCGCTATGTCTCCGCGGATGAGGCCTGGAACTCCTTTAAGCAGAATTACTTCAAGAACAATGAAAACCTGGCGGACGGTTTCAAGGAGGATAACCCTCTGGCCAATTCCTCCAACTACCAGGTCTTTCTCAATGACGTTTCCGAGCAGGGCTCCCTGGTAGAGTATTTAAAGACAGTGGACGGCGTCCGGCAGGTCAATCAGTCAGAGGTGGCAGCCAAGACCCTGTCTGACTTCAACCGCCTGCTCAAGTATGTCTCTGTGGGCGTTGTGGCCATTCTGATCGCTGTGGCTATTTTCCTGATCAACAACACGATTACGGTCGGAATCTCCGTCCGCAAGGAGGAAATCAGCATCATGAAGCTGATTGGGGCCAAGGACCGGTTCATCCGCTCTCCCTTCGTCGTCGAGGGGGTAGTCATTGGTTTCCTCGGCGCTCTGATTCCTCTGGTTGCCCTCTTCTTCATGTATCAGGGAATTGTCGGCTATGTGTCCGGCAAATTCTCTTTCCTGAGCGGAATGATGGATTTTATCCCGATCATGAATATTTTTCGCATTTTGGTTCCCGTCTCCCTGGTTCTGGGGGTGGGAATCGGGTATCTGGGAAGCCGGATGACCTTAAAACGACATTTGAAGGTGTAAACCTACCGGTCTGCGAAGACCTGTCGTCTCAGGGATATTTGTTATGGAAATACATCGCCCGCTTGTCTCGGGGGATGTATTTCTGCGCTCAGGAGGAAACGAAGTATGGAAGAGAAGAAGCAGATCAGCAGCGAGGAGACAGAAGGACAGAAGCAGATGGCAGATCATCCTGAGGAGACAGAAGAGTTGAAGGCGCCGTCAGAGGAGACGGAAGGACAGAAGCAGACATCTATCGATTCGGGCGAGCCAGAAGGACAGAAGCAGACAGCTGACGATTTGGGCGAGACAGAAGGGAAAAAGGCTCTGCCGGAGAAAGCGGGAAGAGGGTCAAGGAGAAAGGCGAGAAAGGAAAAGGGCGGATCCTTCGTCAGGGGGATTTTCACCGGCGCCCTGGCTACCCTTCTGATCCTGGCTCTGGTCCTGGGCATCAGCGTCTACTCGACCGGCAAGGGGAGCTCTGCGGTCAATCCGGCCAGCTATGCCAAGCTGATGGCCCTGGAGAAGATCATCAAGCGCTACTATTACCAGGATGTTGACAAGGATGCCATGGAGAAGGGGATGTACAAGGGGATTATGGAGGCCATGGGAGATCCCTACACGGAGTACTATACGGCCAGGGAATATGAGGATCTCATGGCTTCCATGACGGGATCCTTCGTCGGGATCGGGGTGTCTATGACGAAGACGGAGGATGGCAGGATCAAGGTCGTGACCGTTTACGATAAGTCCCCCGCCAGCGAAGCGGGTATGGTCTCCGGCGACATCATCGAGAAGGTGGGGGATCAGAGCACGGCAGATCTCTCTCTGGAGGATATTGTCGCCAAGGTCCGCGGTCAGGCGGACAGTCGGGTTGAACTGACTCTGCGCCGGGCGGATGGCAGCGAGGAGACCCTTTCCGTTGCCCGCCGCAGAATTGAAATTCCCAGCGTCTCCCATCGGATGGCGGCGGACGGCATCGGCTATGTCCGTATCGATCAGTTCAGTGAGAATACCCTGAAAGAGTATCTCGCGGCCATGGACGATCTGAAGAAACAGGGGATGAAGGGAGTCATCTTTGATGTCCGCAATAATCCGGGCGGTATGGTCACGTCCGTCACAGATATTCTGAACCATATTCTGCCGGAGGGAACCAGCGTCTATATGGTGGACAAGGAGGGGAAACGGACCGACTATCATACCGACGGCAAAGATGAACTCAAGATACCGATTGCCGTTTTGATATCGAAGGACTCCGCCTCGGCGGCGGAGATCTTCGCCGGAGCCATCCGCGATTATCACAAGGGGACTCTGATCGGACAGACGACCTTTGGCAAGGGGATCGTGCAGCAGACCATGCGGCTGGCGGACGGATCCGCGGTCAAGATCACCGTTTCCAGCTATTACACTCCGAATGGGGAGTCCATCCACAAGAAGGGGATCCAGCCGGATGTCTCTGTGGAGGATTCTGACACGAAGTCCACGGATACAGGGACCTATGATATACTGAAGGACAATGAGGTGGGACGGGCCATTGAGATCCTGCAGGATCAGCTGAAGTAATTGCGGCTGATGCGGGAAGGGCCTCTACCACTGTCATCACACGAGATAAGAATCGGCCGTGCCGGTGGAAGGATCGCCTTATGCTGATTGAATTAGACCCCATGCGACAGGAACTGGAGAGCTATAAAGAGCCCCTGGCAGAAGTGACCAGGGCCCTGGATCTGGAGTCCAAGCACCAGAAGATTGAGGAATTGAATCGCGAGATGGAGGCTCCCGACTTCTGGAATGACGCGGATTTATCCGCCAGGAAGATGAAGGAGCTCAAGTCCTTAAAGGACGATGTTGAGATCGCCGATAAGCTGAAAAACAGCATTGAGGAGATCGGAATGCTCATGGATATGGCCAATGAAGAGGATGATGCGGACATGGTGGGAGAGATCCGCCTCATGATGGACCAGATGAAGGAGGACTTCGAGAGGGTCCGGATCAAGACCCTGCTCTCCGGAGAGTTTGACGCCAACAACGCGATAGTCACCCTGCACGCCGGCGCCGGCGGGACGGAGGCCTGCGACTGGACAGCCATGCTCTACCGCATGTATACCCGCTGGGCAGCGGCCCAGGGCTTTGAAGTGGAGGAGTTGGACTATCTGGACGGCGATGAGGCCGGGATCAAGGCGGTCACCTTTCAGGTCAACGGTGAGAACGCCTATGGTTACTTAAAGAGCGAGAAGGGGGTTCACCGGCTGGTGCGTATTTCCCCCTTCAACGCCAACGGCAAGCGCCAGACCTCCTTCTCATCCTGTGATGTCATGCCGGAGCTGGAGCAGGATCTGGATGTCGAGGTCAAGGATGAGGATATCCGTATTGACACCTACCGGTCTTCGGGCGCCGGCGGCCAGCACATCAATAAGACCTCTTCCGCCATTCGGATTACGCATTTTCCCACGGGGATTGTCGTTCAGTGTCAGAATGAGCGGTCGCAGCATATGAACAAGGATAAGGCCATGCAGATGCTCAAGGCCAAGCTCTATATGCTCAAGATGGAGGAACAGAAGGCCAAGGCGGAGGGAATCCGGGGAGAGGTCACGGACATCGCCTGGGGCAACCAGATCCGCTCCTATGTATTCCAGCCCTATACCATGGTCAAAGATCTGCGGACGGGTGAGGAGACCGGCAATGTCTCCGCTGTGATGGACGGGGACATTAACCTCTTTATCAACGCGTATCTGCGCTGGCTCTCTCTGGGCTGTCCGGATAGAAATGCCATGTCAGAGGACTGAGCGTTTTCCCTGTTGAATCAGAGGGGCCTGCGAGGCATAAGGGCCGCCTTTCGAAGCGCAAATGGCATATAAGAGGTTTATCCATGACAGATAAGACAGCATACTATGTTCTTAAGGAGAAGGCGGTGCCGGAGGTTTTGCTCAAGGTGGTACAGGCAAAGGATCTCCTGGACTCCGGTCGCTGCGACTCCATTCAGGAGGCGACGGCCTCTGTCGGAATCAGCCGCTCCTCCTTCTACAAGTACAAGGATGATATTTTCAAATTTCATGAGAGCAACCGGGGCAAGACCATCACGATGATGATTTCTCTGGAGGACGCGCCGGGACTTTTGTCCGCAGTCATCCGCATTGTAGCCGAGTATCACGCCAATATTCTGACCCTGCACCAGTCGATTCCGGTCAATAATATGGCCTCGATTACCCTCAGTGTGGAGGTTCTGCCGGAGACGCTGGACCTCTCTGACATGATCAATACCATTGAGAAGACCCGGGGCATCGGTTATGTCAAGATTCTGGCCAGGGAGTAGCAAGGCAAGCTTCCGGGCAATGCGCTAGTATCCCGGCGCAGCAGGCGCGGGGGACAGGAGTAAGCGGGAGCAGGTGCAGGATTCACCGGAGATTCTGCCGATGTCGGGCGGTGGCAGGGGCAGTTTTGCCAGGATATGCGAGGCCTTGAAAAAGAGGTCATAGGATAGGAAAAGAGGTATCTATGAAGGCAGCGATTATGGGATTTGGGACCATTGGTTCCGGAGTCTATGAGGTGTTGAAGGTCAATCGCCGTGTGATCGAAAGGCGTGTCGGTTCCCCGATCGATGTGAAATATATTCTGGACCTGCGCGAGTTCGAGGACCCGGAGATCGCGCCGCTGATTGTCCGCGACTACAAAGAGATCGCCGCAGATCCCGAGGTCGATATGGTAGTCGAGACCATGGGCGGCGTTGAGCCGGCCTTCACCTTTGTCAAGACTATGCTTGAGGCGGGTAAGCATGTGGCCACGTCCAACAAGGCTCTTGTCGCGGATAAGGGGGCCGAGCTGATTCGGATCGCCAGAGAGCACTCGGTCAGCTTCCTCTTTGAGGCATCGGTTGGCGGCGGAATTCCCGTCATCCGTCCTCTCCTGGAGTGTCTGACCGCAGATGTGATCGAGGAGATCACAGGAATTGTCAACGGGACGACCAACTACATGATGACGGAGATGTCCGCCAATGGAACGGACTTTGATGAGGTTTTAAAAGAGGCCCAGGACAAGGGGTTCGCGGAACAGGATCCCACGGCGGATATCGAGGGCTATGACGCCTGCCGTAAGATCGCGATACTGACTTCCCTGATCGCCGGTCGCCAGGTGGACTATCAGGATATTCCGACGGAGGGAATCCGGGGGATCAGCGCCACCGATATGAAATATGCCAAAATCTTAAAGAGAAGCATCAAGCTTTTGGCCACCAGCCGCAAGGTAGGAGATACTTATGTCGCTCGTGTTGCCCCCTATCTGCTGCCCGCCAGTCACCCTCTCTCTAAGGTGGACGGTGTCTTCAATGCCATCTTTGTCCACGGGAATATGCTGGGAGACGGTATGTTCTATGGGTCCGGCGCCGGAAAGCTGCCAACCGCTTCCGCTGTTGTCGGAGACCTGGTTGAAATTGCCAGGAATCTTGACAAAAACCTGCCGATCGACTGGGAGCCGGAGGCTCTTGCGCTGGGTGATCCCCAGGAGACGGTTGAGCGCTTCTTCGTCCGCTCCAGCTCCGCTATGAGTTTAATTGAGGATACCTTCGGTCCTGTCAATTTGATTGAGGCTCAGAAGGATGGGGAGCACGCCTTTGTCACAGAACCCATGAGCGAGAAGGAATTTGCGGCGAAGACGGCGGCGATTGATCTGATCTCTATGATCCGGATGGGGTGAAATCGTAGCGGCTTCTTTCGGGAGCCGCCTGTTAAAGGGGAAGCGAGGCTTGATTATGGCAGAATATGTGATGGCTCTGGACGCGGGAACTACCAGCAACCGCTGTATTTTATTTGACCAGGAGGGGAGAATCTGCTCCATGGCCCAGAAGGAGTTTCGGCAGATGTTCCCGCAGCCGGGATGGGTCGAGCACGACGCCAATGAGATCTGGTCCACCCAGCTGGGAGTGGCGGTGGAGGCCATGTCCAAGATCGGGGCAAAGGCGGCGGATATCGCGGCAATCGGCATCACCAACCAGCGGGAGACGGTGATTGTCTGGGATAAGAAGACAGGCGAGCCCATTTACAATGCCATCGTCTGGCAGTGCCGCAGGACCAGCGCCATCGCGGATGAGCTTAAGGCCAGGGGTCTGGAGGAGACTTTTCGCAGAAAGACGGGTCTCATGATCGACGCCTATTTCTCCGCCACCAAGATCAAGTGGATCCTGGATAATGTGCCGGGCGCCAGAAAGAGAGCAAAGGCAGGAGAGCTCCTCTTCGGGACGGTCGAGACCTGGCTGATCTGGAAGCTGACGGGGGGCAGGGTGCACGTGACGGATTATTCCAATGCCTCCAGAACCATGCTCTTTAATATCAACAGTCTGGAGTGGGATCAGGAGATTTTGGAAGAGCTGGAGATACCGGCCGCTATGCTGCCGACGCCGGTTCCCTCATCGCAGATTTACGGCTATGCGGACTCCTCCTTCCTGGGAGCCGAGATCCCCATTGCCGGCGCGGCGGGAGATCAGCAGGCGGCCCTCTTTGGCCAGGCCTGCTACGCGGACGGGGAGGCCAAGAACACCTATGGGACCGGCTGTTTTCTCCTGATGAATACCGGTCAGAAGCCGGTGTTTTCTGAGAACGGCCTGGTTACGACCATCGCCTGGGGACTGGACGGTAAGGTCAACTATGCCCTGGAGGGGTCTATCTTTGTGGCGGGGGCATCCATCCAGTGGCTGCGGGATCAGATGCGGCTGATCGACTCCGCCGAGGACTCTGAGTACTGGGCCAACAAGGCTCATGGGACGCATGGCTGCTATGTGGTTCCCGCCTTTACCGGCCTGGGAGCTCCCCACTGGGACCAGTACGCCCGGGGCACAATCGTGGGAATCACCCGGGGCACCAATAAGAATCACATCATCCGGGCCACCCTGGAGTCGATCGCCTATCAGGTATGCGATGTCATCGATGCCATGCGGGCGGATTCCGGGATTGATCTGCGCTCTCTCAAGGTGGACGGCGGCGCTTCGGCCAACAATTTCCTCATGCAATTCCAGGCAGACCTGCTGGACCGCCCGGTCAACCGTCCCTCCTGTGTCGAGTCCACCGCCCTGGGAGCCGCTTATCTGGCCGGCCTTGCGGTTGGCTTCTGGGCCAGCAAGGAGGAGGTCGTCAAGAACATCCAGCTGGACCGTGTCTTTATCCCTCAGATCGAGAAGGAGGAGAGGGACAAAAAGCGCAGGGGATGGAATAAAGCGGTCAAATATGCTTTTGGCTGGGCTAAGGATTTTGCGGAGGAAGAAGAAAACTGAGAAGCCCGCAATACGTGAATTGAGGAGTTAGATATTGGATATTGCTTTAGAGCTCACAGAGGAGTTAGGAGTCAAGAAGAGCCAGGTCGAGGCGGCTGTCAGGCTGATCGACGAGGGCAACACCATCCCATTTATTGCCCGCTACCGCAAAGAGGCGACCGGAGGACTCAATGATGAAGTCCTCCGCAATCTGGGGGAGCGCCTGGTTTATCTGCGCAATCTGGAGGATAAGAAATCCAGTGTCCTGGCTGCCATTGAGGAGCAGGGAAAACTGACCGGGGAATTGAGGGCTAAGATTGAAGAGGCCAGGACTTTAGTTGTGGTAGAGGATCTCTACCGCCCCTATCGGCCCAAGCGAAGAACCCGGGCTATGATCGCCCGGGAGAAGGGCCTGACCGGTCTGGCGGAGACCATTCTGGCACAGAATCTGACAAGAGAGGCCTTAGAAGAGGCAGCCGGATATCTTGATCCCCAAAAGGATGTAACGTCGGCAGAGGAGGCTCTGGCCGGTGCGGGAGACATTATCGCCGAACAGATTTCTGACGATGCCGACCTGCGCATGACGATCCGACAGATGACCAGGGATCGGGGACGCATCGTCTCTACAGCCAGGGACGAGACTGCCAGAAGCGTCTATGAGACCTATTACGACTTTGATGAACCCATCAGGGAAGTCCCGGGTCACCGTGTGCTGGCGATCAACCGCGGCGAGAAGGAGAAGGTCCTGACGGTTAAGATCCATGCCCCCGAAGAGGATATTTTGCGGCTGATCGCCGACCGCTATATCAACGCGGAGAACGTCTACACGACGCCTGTCCTGACGGCTGTGATCGCCGATGCCTATCAGCGTCTGATTGCCCCCGCCATTGAGCGGGAGATTCGCTCCGCACTGACGGAGATCGCGGAGGACGGGGCCATCAGGGTTTTCGGCAAGAATTTACAGCAGCTGCTCATGCAGCCGCCGATTGCCGGGCAGACGGTTCTGGGCTGGGATCCCGCCTTCCGGACCGGCTGTAAGCTGGCTGTTGTCGATCCCACGGGCAAGGTCCTGGACACTAAGGTTATCTTCCCGACAGCACCCCAGAATAAGCTGGCAGAGTCTAAGAAGATCCTCGCGGCTATGATAAAAAAGTACGGCGTCAGCCTGATCTCTCTGGGCAATGGCACGGCCTCCCGCGAGTCTGAGCAGATCATCGTGGACCTTCTGGCGGAGATACCCGAACGGGTATCCTATGTCATTACCAATGAGGCAGGGGCTTCGGTCTATTCCGCTTCCAAGCTGGCCAGCGAGGAGTTCCCCGCCTTTGACGTAGGACAGAGATCTGCGGCCTCTATTGCGAGACGGGTACAGGATCCTCTGGCTGAACTGGTCAAGATAGATCCCAAGTCCATCGGCGTAGGCCAGTATCAGCATGATATGAACCAGAAGAAGCTGTCCGAGACTCTGGGCGGCGTGGTCGAAGACAGCGTCAACAGGGTCGGCGTCGATCTCAATACGGCTTCCGCCTCCCTGCTCTCCTATATCTCAGGAATCTCCGCGCCGGTCGCAAAGAACATTGTGGCCTATCGCGATGAGAAGGGGTCTTTCACAAGTCGTCGCCAGCTTCTTAAGGTACCAAAGCTGGGGCCCAAGGCCTTTGAGCAGTGCGCCGGATTTCTGCGGATTCGCGACGGACAAAACCCGCTCGACGCCACCTCCGTGCATCCCGAGTCCTATCAGGCGGCGGAAGAGCTTTTAGCCAGGCTGGGGCACAGGCCGGAGGAGATCAGTCAGGGCGGGATCGCGAGAATTGCCGAGGAGGTCAGCGATATTCAGAAGATGGCCGAGGAGCTGCACCTGGGGCAGATGACGCTGGAGGATATTCTGACGGAGCTTGCCAAGCCGGGCAGAGATCCCAGGCAGGATATGCCCCAGCCCATTCTGCGCCGGGACGTTTTGTCCATGGAGGATTTGAAGCCCGGCATGGTGCTTAAGGGCACGGTGAGAAATGTCGTTGATTTCGGGGCCTTTGTGGATATCGGCGTACATCAGGATGGCCTGGTGCACATTTCCCGCATATCCGATCGCTTTATCAAGCACCCGCTGGAGGCTGTCTCTGTCGGCGATATTGTGGACGTGCAGGTGGTCGCTGTTGACTTGGACAAGCAGCGCGTCGCCCTGTCCATGCGAATTGGCAGAGATGTGGACGCGCAGGGCAATCCTGTGGAAATGTCCGCCAGAAGAGATCATCCTGATCGGGATAAAAAATCCGGTAGAGGAGGGCTGGGTCACAGAGCCTCCGCCGGGAGCAATGTCCGCGGGGGCGGAGCCATCAGCGATCGCCGAAAGAGTGGAAAAGACCAGAGAAAGCAGGATAAAAAGGGCCGAGAGCATGCGGGATCAGGACGAAACCGCGGAAGAGAGGGACAGAGGCAGGACAAGAGACACCATATCTCTGAGGGCCTGGGCAATTCCGATATGTTAAAGGCGCTGGCTAAGATCAAACTGTAAATTACCGGCTCTGTGATCTGTCTGACTTTAGATCTGTCTGACCTTATTCATGACAATGGAGGATGCGCTCCACGAATATTTCATTGTTCTGAGCAGGAGGGAAAATCCCTATGGTTTACGAGACAAACAGCGAGGAAGAGACCAGAGAGATTGGCCGTATGCTGGCCGAGAGGGCCATGCCCGGCGACGTCTTTACTCTTGTGGGAGATCTTGGCGTGGGAAAGACCGTCCTGACCAAGGGCTTTGCCCGGGGGCTTGGGATCCAGGACCATGTCAACAGTCCTACCTTCACCATTGTTCAGGAGTATGAGGGGGGACGCCTTCCCTTCTATCATTTTGACGTCTATCGGATCGCTGATCCTGACGAGCTGCAAATGATCGGCTTTGATGACTATATCTTTGGCCGGGGGGTCTGTCTGATTGAGTGGGCCAACCTGATCGAGGAAGTCCTGCCCGATCGGCGCACGGAGATTCGGATTGCCAAGGATCTGTCAAAAGGACTGGATTATCGCAGGATTCAAGTTGAGGAGGTAGAGGAGTGAAAATCCTTGCCATGGACGCCTCGGGCCTGGTGGCCTCTGTCGCAGTCACAGAAGATGATCGTCTGATCGGCGAGTATACGACCAATGATAAGAAGACCCATTCGCAGACCCTTCTGCCCATGTTGGATCAGCTGGCCGGGATGATTGATCTGGATCTTAAGACCCTTGACGCGATTGCGGTAACTTCGGGTCCGGGCTCATTTACAGGCCTGCGTATCGGAGCGGCCACAGTCAAGGGTCTGGGGCAGGCCCTTGATATCCCTCTGATCCCGGTTCCGACCCTGGAGACGCTCGCCTATAACTGCTGGGGGACCGACAGGCTCATATGTCCTCTCATGGACGCCCGCAGGAAGCAGGCCTATACCGGTCTTTATCAGTCTGCAGACCGGGGACTGACGGTGCTGATGGATCAGGCCGCCATGAGTATAGAAGCGATTCTTGAGAGGGTGAATGACCGGAAGCGACCGGTTGTCTTTCTGGGCGACGGGGTACCGGTTTTTCGGCAGACGATAGAGGGCCTGTGCCGGGTTGACTATCATTTCGCCCCCCTGCACATGGCCGTGCAGAGGGCTTCCAGTCTCGCTGCTCTGGCTTATGTCTACGCCCAAAAGGGAGAATTTGTGGCGGCAGAGGACTTCCGCCCCAATTACCTGCGCCTGTCCCAGGCTGAGCGGGAGCGAAGAGAAAAGTTGGCAGCAGAGAAAAGAGGGTCTGATGTGCCGCGGAGAAGAGATCCCTGATCGAGAGATAAAAGGATTCGGGCAGAAGAAGGGTATGGGAAGAGTTCGTTTGGCGGCCGAGAGCGATCTGGATCAGATGGCGGCCATCGAGGCTGTCAGCATCCCGGACGGTTGGAGCAGGAAAGCTTTTTCCGATGCCCTAAAGAATGATCAGGCCCTGCTTATGGTTCTGACGCAGGGGGAAGCTTCAGGAGATTTAGTCCCGGCAAAGGAGAGGTCTTCAGGGGATTTTTCCGCCGGACAGGAGGAGACCGTCCTTGCGTATTTGCTCTGCTATTTCGCGGTGGACGAGGGCGAGATTGTATCGATTGCTTGCCATCCTGATGCCAGAAGGCAGGGCTGCGCGACAGAGCTGCTGACAGAATTCGAGAAAAAAGCGAGAGATCTTGGCCTCAGGGGCATTTTTCTGGAGGTGCGAAAGAGCAATGTCCCGGCCATCTGTCTCTATGAGAGAAACGGGTTTGCGTCTGTGGGCCTGAGACCGCGTTTTTACCGGCACCCTGTCGAGGACGCCCTGCTGTTGCGCCTGGATTTGCCGGAGGAAAAGGAGAAACCATGTTAGACGTCTGCCTCTTGGGGACGGGAGGAACCATGCCCCTGCCCCGGCGCTGGCTGACAGCGCTGGTCACAAGATTCAATGGGCACAGCCTGCTCATTGACTGCGGAGAGGGAACACAGATCGCCATGAAGGAGGCTGGGATTTCCCCGAATCCGATCGATGTCATCTGCTTTACTCACTACCATGCCGATCACATTTCCGGCCTTCCGGGTCTTTTACTCTCCATGGGTAACGCCGATCGCACCGATCCGGTGACCCTGATCGGCCCCAGGGGCCTGGTTCGCGTGGTGACTGCTCTTCGGTCCATTGCCCAGGAGCTGCCCTTTGAGGTTCGCATGGTTGAAATCGAGGACAGGACGCAGGAGTTTGACCTCTTTGGATACCGGATACAGGCCTTTCGGGTCAATCACAATGTGACCTGTTATGGTTATTCCCTTTCCATTCCCCGGGCCGGCCGCTTCGACGCCGATGCTGCCAGGAGGCAGGAGATTCCCCTGAAGGCATGGAACCGTCTGCAAAAGGGCGAAAGGGTTGAGATGGATGGCAGGGTATACCGGCCTGAAATGGTGATGGGGCCTGCCCGCAGAGGGATCAAGCTGACCTACTGTACAGACTCCAGACCGACGCCGGCCATCTCTGACGCGGCTGCGGGCGCGGATCTCTTTATCTGCGAGGGCATGTACGGGGATCCGGAGGATGCCGGAAAGGCCAGGAAGAAGAAACATATGACCTTTGCGGAGGCCGCCGCTTTGGCCAGGGAGGCGAAGGCAGAGGAGCTTTGGCTGACCCATTTCTCCCCCTCTTTAGTGGGGGCGGCCCGTTATATGGATCAGGTGACAGAGATATTCCCCAATGCCAGCCTGGGCTGGGATGGAAGAAGCTGTACCCTGGATTTCCCGGAGGAATAAAGGGAGCAAGGGCCCGTAAAAATATTTGAATCGACACGGGAGAAAGCGCCATGTGCAGGCGGATAAAGGAAGTAAGTATCCGTAAAATAGCCGGGCCGACACGAGCAGGAATGTCATGTGCCGAAAAACAAAGGAAACGAGTGCCTGCGAAAATGTATATGCCGGCGGGCAGAGGAAGCAGGCATCCGTAAAAACACCTGCGCCGAGAGGGAGAGATTATGTCTGAAAAGAAGGAAATTCGTCGTATCCTCGCTGTTGAGAGCTCCTGTGACGAGACGGCGGCAGCCATTGTTGTGGATGGCCGCAAGGTTTTGTCCAATGTGATCAGCACGCAGATTCCCATTCACACCCTCTACGGCGGCGTCGTGCCGGAGATTGCCTCCCGGGCTCATACGGAGCGGATTAACCAGGTGATAGCACAGGCCCTGAAGGAGGCGGATACAGACCTGGATGGTGTGGACGCTGTTGCCGTGACCTACGGCCCCGGATTGGTGGGAGCTCTTTTGGTGGGTGTTTCTGCGGCCAAGGCCATCGCTTATGCCAAGGGACTTCCCCTCCTGGGGGTCCATCACATCGAGGGACATATCAGCGCCAATTACATTGAGAATCCGGACCTGGAACCTCCCTTCCTGTGCCTGGTGGTGTCCGGCGGCCACACCCATCTGGTCAGGGTCAGGGATTATGGGGATTATGAGATTTTGGGTATGACCCGAGACGACGCAGCAGGAGAGGCGTTTGACAAGGTCGCCAGAGCCATTGGCCTGGGCTACCCCGGCGGGCCCAAGATAGAGAGAGAGGCAAGAGAGGGAAATCCCGATGCCATCGCGTTTCCGAGGGCGCATGTCAATGACAGCGTCTATGATTTTTCCTTCAGCGGTCTGAAATCTGCGGTTCTCAACTATTTAAATCAGATGCAAATGAGGGGAGAAGCGGTCAATCGGGCGGATGTAGCCGCTTCCTTTCAGAAGGCCGTCGTGGGGGCGCTGGTGGATCACGCCGAGATGGCTATGGAAGAGTTCCATCTGAAGAAGATGGCCATTGCGGGCGGCGTCGCTTCAAACGGCGCCTTCCGCGAGGCCATGCAGGCGGCCTGTGATCGGCATGGGGTCAAGTTCTATCGGCCTTCCCCCATCCTCTGTACGGATAACGCGGCCATGATCGGAGCCGCTGCCTACTATGATTTTGCCAGAGGAGCTGTCAGCGGCTGGGATCTCAACGCTGTGCCGGGACTTAAGCTGGGAGAGCGTTAAGGCCATCTGCCGACATGGACGGCACAGGGCGGCGATCGGGTCGCAATGGGGATATGAAATATGGTGAGTGCAATCATTCTTGCAGCCGGTAAGGGAAGGCGTATGGGAGGCAAGCTCCCGAAGCAGTACCTGCTTCTTCTTGGGCGGCCTCTTCTGGCCTATAGCCTGCTCGCCTATGAGCAATCGCTTGTAGACCGCGTCGTTCTTGTTGTGGATCCGCTTGACCGGGACCGCGCGGAGGAGATTCTTCAACGGTATCAGATTCATAAGGTGAGCTCTATTGTGGCCGGTGGCAGGGAACGCTGCGATTCTGTCTTCGCCGGTCTGCAGAAGGTGGACGGGGGACAGGTCCTGATTCACGACGGGGCAAGGGCGCTGATCCGGGCAGAGGAGATCAATACAGCTCTTGCCGTTATTTCCAGGGGAGACGCCTGCGCTATGGGGATGCCCGTCAAGGATACGATTAAGGAAGTGGGAGAGGATCAGTCGGTGATCTGCACACCGGATCGAAGCAGACTCTGGCAGGTGCAGACCCCCCAGTGCTTTTTGACAGAGGAGATTAAGGAGGCTTACAGAAAGTATTTGCAGGAGGAAAGAAGCGGGGCGACAGATGACGCGGCGATCTATGAGCTGATGATCGGAAAGAAGCTCTATATGATTGAGGGCAGCTATGAGAATCTCAAGGTAACGACACCTGAGGACCTTCTGCTGGCGGAGATCATTCTGCGCAGGCGAGGCTGGAACCCATCTCAGATTTAAGGCGAGGGTGGATTCTGCTCAATCGCCAGCGATGTGATCGACGGGAAGCATGTATTTGGCCCGCCGGAGGATATCCGGGAGGTGAAGAATGCCTATGAAGCATATGAGCGTGTTTCTGAGCTTGATCCTTACGATGTAAAGAATTTGCTTTTTGCGCATAAGCTGATGATGGAAGGCCTGGTAAAAGAAGCAGGGAGATTCCGCAGCGGCAATGTAGGCGTGTATGCCGGTGATCAGCTGATCCATGCCGGCACACCGGCGAGATACGTTCCTGATTTGGTTTCACAATTGATGACCTGGCTGAAGGAATCCAAATATCATCCTCTGGTAAAAAGCTGTATCTTTCATTATGAATTTGAATTTATTCATCCCTTCGCGGATGGGAACGGACGGACCGGACGGCTCTGGCAGTCCCTGATCCTTCAGAAATGGAATGACCTGTTTGCGTGGTTGCCGGTGGAAAATCTGGTCCATGCGAATCAGACAGAATACTACCGAGTGCTGCAGAAGGCTGATAATGCGGGGGATTCCGCAGAGTTTGTGGAATTCATGCTTGGTATGATCCGCAATGCCTTAAAGGAACTGAGTGAGAATCAGGGCAAGACAGACAATAATGATGTCGTAATAAATGTCGCAAGAAATGTCGTAACAAATGAGGATAAAGTGCTGGAGCTTCTCCGGCAGGACGGCAGGCTTACGGCAAAGGTCCTGTCATTATCGCTGGGATTGACACAGAGACAGGTGCAGCGCATACTGGCGAGTCTGAAAGAAGAAAAGAAGATTATCCGTTATGGCGCAAGCAAAAATGGGTACTGGAAAGTGCCGGAGTAACGAAAGCAGGGTATTTCTATACAAGGCTTGCCAATCCAACAAATGATGCGGTTGCGGACAAGATCTGCAAGCTGGAAGGCGGAGTGGCGGCCATTTTAACATCATCGGGCCAGGCGGCGAATTTTTATGCCATATTCAATATTGCGGATGCGGGCGATCATGTTATCGCGTCTTCCGCTATTTACGGTGGGACCTATAATCTGATTGCGAACACGATGAAAAACATGGGCATCGAGGCTGCTTTTGTAGATCCCGATATTTCCGAAGAAGAGTTGGAGTCCAAGTTCAGGCCCAACACCAGGATGGTCTTTGGAGAAGTGATTTCGAATCCCTCGCTGCAAATCCTGGATTTTGAGAAATTTGCAAAAGCTGCCCATAAGCACGGGCTGCCTATATTGTCAAAATGACAACGAACCTGATGCGCGATCTGGGATCCATTCCCTCTCCGCAGAATGCCTTCTACCTCGGTGTCGGACTGGAAACCCTGCACTTGCGAATGGAACAAGAGGCAAAATGGTACACTTATCGTAGACGTTTATGCGGATCCATGTGTCAAAGAAAAATTTGAGATTGATCGTTGGATTCCGGTAATAGAATCTGCCGAGGATTGGGAGAAATATGAATTGTAGGTTGAAACGATAAATCAAAGTTTGTGGAGGATATGGATATGCGGGAAAAACATTGAGGAGTGATTCATTATGGAAGGGCAAAGCATATGAGCAAAAAACCCCGTAAGATAGTAATCATGGGCTACAGTGGTTCCGGTAAATCCACGCTGGCAACGAAACTTGCTGATAAATATCAAATAGAAGTTCTTCACTTGGATCAGGTACACTGGCTACCCAACTGGGGTGAACGTCAGGCAGAAGACGAACAACAGATATGTAAGAGCTTTATGGATATAAAGGATGCCTGGGTCATTGACGGAAACTACACCAAGTTGGAATTTCAGCGCAGATTAGAAGAGGCGGATCTCATAATTTTGCTCCTGTACGGACGAATACCATGTGCGCTGAGAGTGATAAAGAGATGGTTAACATACAAGGGAAAAACCAGGCCAGATATGGGGACTGATTGTCCGGAGAAATTCGACTGGAAGTTCCTGCGCTGGATTCTCTGGGATGGAAGAGTGGCATCTCAAAGAAATGTCTATCAGGATATAACAAAAAATATGAAGGGAAAAACTCTTGTGATCTGTAATCAGCGAGACCTGTATGAGTGTTTTGACTGGTTATAGTTATATATGTACAAGAGGCAACTTCACAGCGCATCTGAAGACAGATAGGAGACTGCATATGAAGATCCTTGTTTTAAGACGTGGGATTGCCGTGCCCTGAAAAATAGCAAAAATGGAGAAAAACGCTTTTCTTTGTTGACACTCTGAAATTTGCTGTGATAATATAATTTTCGTGCTGTTAAGGCACAGACGCTTGGAGAGGTATCGAAGTGGTCATAACGAGGCGGTCTTGAAAACCGTTTGTCCGCAAGGGCGCGTGGGTTCGAATCCCACCCTCTCCGCTGGCGGATCTTCGGATCCGACAATGATATATGGTTGAGAGATCGATCATGCTTTGGAGATGTACCCAAGCTGGCCGAAGGGGCTCCCCTGGAAAGGGAGTAGGTCGTTAACGCGGCGCGAGAGTTCAAATCTCTCCATCTCCGCTCGACAATTATCACAAACTCACCACAATGTCGCGTTGACATGCAGGAGGGAGAATGATAATATAGTCGATGCACTGCGCAAGGATATTTCCACAGGAGACAGAATAAAATCTTGACAGGAAATAACGGCTGCGGTAAACTATTCCAGCTGTCACTTGAGCGAGTGCAAGCAAGAACCTTGATAACTGAACAATGAAACAACCTTGAAAGATTCTAAGAGAATC